>CAIWTC010000089.1 GCA_903915485.1 uncultured Ignavibacteriales bacterium
ATGAAACCGGTGTTAACCGGGTATGGGGGCCTGTTGCGCGGCTCTCCTCTATGTCCCTCAAGAGATTCTATGAGTGCAGTTTCTTCACCACAAACATACGCACCCGAACCCATTCTAATTTTAATGTCAAAATCAAACCCCGTCTTTCCTGCAATATCTTTCCCCAATAAATTCTTAACTCTCATCTTTGCGAGATGTTCTTCAAGATATTTCAACATATAAAAATATTCGCCGCGCAAATATATTATTCCTAACTTAGCACCTATTGTGAATCCCGCAATCACCATTCCATCAAGAACCAGTGCGGGATATTCGGTAAGCAATACTCTATCCTTGAATGTTCCCGGTTCACCTTCATCAGCGTTGCAAATTATATGTTTTTTTTCTGCGGATGCGGCAGCGGTTATCATCCATTTCGTGGATGTCGGAAAACCTGCACCGCCTCTGCCTTTTAGTTTCGACTCCCTTAATTCAAGCAGAACTTCTTCGCGTCCAAGTTCAATAGCCCTTCTGATAGCAGAACCTGCTTCATATTCCTGCAGGATGATTGAACCTTTACACAAAGTTTTTTCAACATTACTTAAAGTTATCATAACTACTCCTTACCTCAATTCACTTATTATTTCGATGGCTTTTTCGGGAGTCATTCTTGTGTATACATCGTCATTCACTACGAGCGCGGGCCCTTGGTCACACATTCCAAGGCAATTTGTGTATTCTAATGTGATTCTTCTATCTTTAGTTGTCTCGCCAAATTTAACATTCAACTCCCTCTCAATTGCCCGCACAACATGACTTCTCCCTGCCAGTTCGCAACTGATGGTTGTACATACTTGAACCTTATTTCGCCCCTCTGCTTCAGGACTTAAAAATGAATAGAATGAAATCACACTGTAAACTTCTACAGGGGATATAGAAAGCTTCCTTGCAATTTCCTGCTGTGCAAAATCCGAGATACAATTATACTTCATCTGAATAGCCTGAAGTATCGGCAGAAGCGCGGAGCGGTCTTTCCCATGAATAGTTACAAGTTCACTAATCTCCTCAACGATGGAGTTCTGTTCATATAAAAGCATATCACTTCACCGCCTTTGCATTCAAATGTTTTTTAACTTTGGAAATTAGTTCATCGGGGGATATCGGCTTTTCTACAAACTCATCAACGGGTGTTAGAATGTTTGCGCCAAAATCAATACCAAGTGTTTGAGATATTGAAGTGTACATTATTATTGGAATTTTTATCCCCTCTTTTCTTATCTTCTGGGCAAGATAAAATCCATCGTCAGGTTCATTCATCATCACATCGAGAATGATTAGGTCAGGAGAGTTTTCCTTCACGACACGGAATCCGTCATCAGGATTATTTGCAGTAATAACTTCGAAGCCATGTACCTTTAATACAAGTGAACTCGCATCGAGGATATCAGAATCATCATCAATCACAACTATTGTTGCCATTTTATGCTTCCTTATGTAAATTGACTAAAATATTTAACTACTAACTTTAGATCAGATTGCTATCGCGAATTAATAAATTATCTTCATTAACCGTGACAATATATTTTACTTCAACACTGCACCATTTTAAGACCTCAATCAGCACTTCATCTACTCAAAGCAGACAAATATACTCCTTGATTCCTTATAAACTTCCTAGTCGGAGAATGCAAAAGGAAGTTACAAATACTTTATCGCAAACGAACTACTAGCCACCGATAACGACTGCCGGAAAATAAAGTATAAATTCAGTTCCTTCACCATATATACTTTTAAACTCGATTTTCCCGTCATAAGACTCAATAATTCGCTTCACTATTGAAAGACCTAGACCCGTACCATGAATTTGCTTTGTATATTCATTCTTAGCGCGGAAATATTCAACGAATAACTTTGCCTGCTCTTCAGGTTTTAGACCTATTCCCGTATCGGATACTTTAACAACCGTGAATTGATTTTTCTCTTCAGCAGTCACCGATATACTACCGCCATCTTTATTATACTTTACCGCATTGTTTATGAGATTCAAAAACAAGCGGGAAACTTCATGTAAATCTGCCTTGACCGTAATACCGTGAGGACTGTAGTTCGTCTTAACTTTCAGATTTTTCTTTTTGATATCAGCTTGACAAAGCAGCAAGGCCTCCGAAATAATTTCATTAAGCGGCAGCTCACGGATTTCCCTGATTGACTTGTTCATTTCCAGTCGTGAGATATCCAGCAAATCATTTACCATAGAAAGCAAAGACTTTAACCTTGAGTGAGACCTAGTTTGAAAGTCAAACCTTTGTGCGTCATCAATCTTCATTTCCGGATTATTCAGAATCTCCAAGAAACCAATTGTCGCAGCAATAGGCGCTTTCAGTTCATGAGCAACCATGGACACAAATTGCGATTTTGCCAATTCAAGACGCTTGTATTCTGTTATGTTTCTAAGAATAACTGCAACTCCGGCCAAGGTGTTGTTCTGCTGTTTTATAGGTGAGAGTGTTGCCTCAATAAATAGTTTGCCTTCTCCATTCCGGTTTATCTCGGCTGAAAAAGTATTCTCCTGATTTTCACCATTCAGAAAATGTGAGTTTAATAATGAAGCTATTTCATTTGGGAAATGTTCAACAACCGGTATTCCAAGCGGAAGATATTCAAGATTCATAAGCATCAGCGCCGCCGTATTAAAGTAAACGGCCTCGCCATGTATATTTATTACAACAACCCCGTCTTTCAATGAGTTGATTATTGTTTTTAGCCTGGTTCTTTCGAAGGCTACTTCCAGAAGACTTTCTTCCCGCTCTTTTCGCAGGCGCTCAGTCTCTAAAAGTATATTTCGTTTTTCTATCCCTTTGTATAACTGCGAGATAAGTTCTTCAGGAGTAAATGGTTTCAGGATGTATCCATCCGCGCCCAACTTAGTAGATTCTATCGCAGAATCATAAGATGCAAATGCCGTTGCTATATAACAAATCGTATTAGGTTTGCTTTTGCGAATTTCTTTGAGGACATCAATTCCATTGATATCGGGCATTTTTAAATCGATTATCGCTAAATCATAATCCTCTTCAGTCGCTAATTTTATTCCCTCTGTTCCGTTGACCGCAACCTTGACGATGAATCCCTCAATCTCCAAAATGCGTTTTACCGCATGACGGAGGGCCTCTTCATCATCAATAACTATTACGCGTTTAGGCTCAAGGGAATTCATTTAATTTTATTATGTATTTTTCTCTTCGTAATATAAGTCAATTCTCTGAATCAAATCTTCAACAGATATTGGTTTATTCAGCAGCGCATCGCATTTCAGCCATTCTCTTTCCTCGGCAGTATATGCATCAAACTTGAATCCTGTTACAGAAGCGGCAGAGGTCATTAATATTACCGGTATCTTTTTTCCATGCTCTGTTTTTTTAATATGATAGGTCAAAGTAAATCCTGAGTCCATTTCTTCCATCATCAGGTCTGTAGCTACTGCATCAGGTTTTTCTGCATCGAATATCTTTAACCCGTCTTTAGTATTTTCTGCGGTAAATACCTTGAAATTATTTAACTCAAGTGAAGTTTTAAGAGCTAATAAAATGTCAGTGTCATCATCTATTATTAATATTGAACGAACTTTTTGTGTCATTGATTTTCTTTCTTAATTGATCAAAGAATTACTTAATGAAATATGTTTATATAAGGTAACTGTAAATGCAGAACCTTTCCCAACTGTACTTTCAAATGTTATCTCGCCGTGGTGCATTTTTATTATTCCGTATGCAATTGCCATACCTAATCCCGTTCCTTTACCAATTTTCTTAGTAGTGAAAAACGGGGTAAATATGTTTTTATAATTTTCCTTTTCGATACCACATCCTGTATCCGAAACGACAATCTTTATTTTTTCGCTTGATATATCGCTTATATTAATTTCTAGATTTTTTTCGATAGAATTTTCCATCGCCTCGGCAGCATTCATCATCAGATTCAGCAGAACCTGTTCAATTTGCTCCTTATCTGCTTCGATGATTGGGTCGTCTGAATCTAAATTAAGTTCAACTTTTATATTCTGAAAAAACGGCTGTGGTTTAAGTTTCTTTAGAATATCAGCAACCATATTAAAAATATCAAAACTATTCAAAGCTAATTTACCCTGCCTTGCAAAGTTAAGCAAATTTGCAACAATGTTTTTGCAGCGGTGTGCTTCATTCATAATTACGGAGACATCATCTTTACAACCCGCGCTATTTTCGAGTTTATCTATCTGTCTGCTTATCAACGAGGCATACAGCATAATTGTCCCCAACGGATTATTGATTTCATGAGCTATTCCCGCAGCTAACTGACCTATTGATGCTAATTTTTCAGCAGAGTGCAACTGCTCCTGCGTAGTTCTCAGGGATTCATATGCGTTCTGCAATTCGTCAATTAAATATGGAAGACACATCTCTTTTTCTGCAAGTTCTTTCCCGACTGTGATTGCAAATTCACGGCAAGTAAAATATCCGCACGCACCGCAGTTCAACCTGTCGCCCTCAGAGGACTTATTAATGGATTTAAGTATTCTTTCTAGTGTTTCTTCATCCGGAATCTGCCTGCGTTGGTCAGTGTTCCTGAATTCAGTAGTTAAATCCAAGTCTCTGCTGTTATACATATCAGTCTGCCAAACTTTTTTATCAACTTCGTTAAGACTGTCTTTCACATACTCAATTATTTTTTCGCGTCTTGAATAATAATTGAGTGAAGAATCAATTCCCGGACCGCTGATACATCCTTCGCAAAACAAAACATCAACAAACTTTGCATTAATCTGATTGTGTGCAATTTCGTCCAGCATCATCAGCGTTTTACTTTTGCCTTCAACTACTATAATTTCTTTTTCAAGTATATCACCCGATAGTTCGGCAGTTTTAAGAAGTCCGCCGGCGAGCGGATAAGTTTTTCCCATATAGGCATGAGGTTCATCGAACGGGCCTTCTTCAACTTCATCAATGTTGATTCCGGCATCGCTTATAATATTTTTTATTTCCTTGAATGTAAAAACAGAATTAATAATCCCATTCAAACCCCCGTTTAGTATTTCAGATTTCTTTGCAGTGCATGGCCCAATAAAGGCGATGTGGATCGTATCTCCGTATAGAGAGCGAATATATCTCGCGGCAGCACCCATCGGCGATACTATCTTTGCAAGATTTGGTACAAGCTCAGGACGGTATTTTTGAATGTAATTGCAAACTGCAGGACAACTTGAACTAATAATCGGTTTAACTTCCGAAGTTTCTAATTCTTTTGCATAGAGAGGAGAAATTAAATCTGCCCCGAATGCTGCTTCAATTACTTTTATAAAACCAAGTTTTCGTAACGCGGACGGAACTTTACCATAATTGGAATGCCATGAGGCTGCGAATGAAGGAGCAACTATTGCAATTGCCAAACCGGAGTTTAGAGCTTTCTCAAAATCATCCGATATTCCGGGAGTGATTTTTTTTGCACCCTGAGTACATACCTTAATGCAATGCCCGCATGCAATACATCTTTCCTGCACAATCGATGCCTGGCCATTCACTACAAGAATAGCTTTTGCCGGGCACTCACGAATACACCCATAACATCTTTTGCAAAGATCCGGCTGGGCAGTTATTATTCCGTTCACTGTTTCCTAATCTTTTGTTCCTTCATCAAAAAATTATTTGCATTTATAGTGCCAAACTCAAAATTTATGATTGAATTATTACTGAGCCAAAAGGGTATTTTCATAAGCCAAGAGTTTGGGCGTTTTTCGCCTAAATAATCAATCAACTTAAAGCCTCCTTAGCGCCTAAAGAATTCATACATTCCATGCGGGAATGGTAACCAGCCATAACCCCTTATATAACAATAATTTACGGAATTATTACCATCCCGTTTCTCCCAAACCCCAAATAATAACATCCTAATTCATAAATATCGGTGATTTTTACTTATGAGCGCAATTTGCACTATTTTAGTCCCTTTTTGCTTCACAACCAATCCCTGAAAATTTTCACTTTGTCTGCATTCTTACTTTTAAGAATCGTAGTTCTAAATTCATAAAATTGCTTGCTAAATATGAATAA
>CAIWTC010000090.1 GCA_903915485.1 uncultured Ignavibacteriales bacterium
AGAACCTTTGTTTCAGTTAAAAGAAGAACTTGAAACAAAATACGGCATCTCATGTCATGTTTCGAAGTGTGATGTGCGCGATTTAACTTCTGTAAAGGAATTTGTTAAATCAATTCCGGAGTCATTCCAAAAGGTTGATATCCTAATTAACAATGCAGGCCTCGCACGCGGATTTGATGCAGTCCAGACAGGAAGCATAGAGGATTGGGATGAAATGATTGACACAAACATTAAAGGATTGCTCTATATAACAAGAGAAGTTCTTCCGCTGATGACTGCCCACAATGAGGGACACATCATAAACTTAGGTTCTGCTGCGGGACACGATGTTTATCCTAAAGGAAATGTTTACTGCGCTACTAAGTATGCAGTCAAGGCTTTGTCCGAAGGCTTCAGAATGGATTTACTTGAACATGGAATTAAAGTTACTTCCGTTGACCCCGGCATGGTTGAGACAAATTTCAGCGTTATTCGTTTTCACGGTGATGAAGATAAAGCTAAGAATGTATATAAAGGATTTGACCCGCTGACTGCAGAGGATATTGCAGATGTAATTTTATTCGCGGCCACACGCCCGCTCAATGTAAATCTAAATCAAATTATTATGACACCAAGGGCACAGGCAAACACGATATTTATTTCAAGAAAGTAAGAACACAATGAGAAAACTTCTTCTTCCAATTTTAATTATAATTATTTCTGCAAACATATTTGCACAAAAATCCAAAATAACATTGGATGACATTTTCCCAAACAAAGTGTACAAACCTGCAGGCATAGGTGCAGTTCAATGGAGAAAAGATGAAAGTGCATATACTTTTGTAAAATTCAACAAAGAATCAAAATCAGTTGAAATTTACGAACACAATATCGCAAGCGGAGTTGAAACTCCATTAGTCGAAGCATCTTCCTTAAAAGTTGAAGGAAGCGACAAACCTGTTGCGCTTTCTAATTACAAATGGTCGCCCGACGAAAAATATATTATGATTACGGGAGTCTTGCCCGCCCGGGCACTTAAATCAGGCGGTTCATTCTATATATATGATGCTACCTCAAAGAATATTATCCGCTCTGTCGAATCAGAAAAAGAGCAGGAGAATATTGAATTCTCTCCCGATGGCAAGTTAGTTTCATTTGTCCGCGATAATAACCTTTTTGTTTTTGATATTGAAAAGAACTCAACTACACAATTGACTTTCGACGGAAGTGAAACAGTTCTAAACGGTCATTTTGATTGGGTCTATGAAGAAGAATTCAGCATCATTCGTGCATATGAGTGGGCACCTGACAGCAAGAGCATTGCATTTTGGAATATGGACATAAGTCAGGAACCGAAATTCAATATCACCCGTTATGATTCACTGTACTTAAACATCGACACCATGCGCTACCCTAAAGCAGGCGGAAAGAATGCAATCGTTAAAATAGGAGTCGTGAATGTTAACTCCACAGAAATAAATTGGATGGACATCGGAACCGAAACCGATATTTATATCCCCAGAATTAAATATACAATGAACCCGAATGAATTGTCTATTCAAAGACTCGACAGGAAACAGCAAAACCTTGAACTGCTTCTTGCTGATTCCAAAACCGGTAAAACCAGAACTATCCTTACCGAACACGACAATGAGTGGATTGACATTGAAGATG
>CAIWTC010000091.1 GCA_903915485.1 uncultured Ignavibacteriales bacterium
ATTGTTTTTTCGTCAATAATAAGCGAGTGATAACGCGTTGCAGTGAAACCATCTTCCACACCCGCGAAAATTGATTTACCGTCGTGAAACACTTGGGATGTTTTTCCGTGCATCAGCATCGGTGCGTGAATAACAGTCGCTCCAAACGAAATACCAATCGCCTGATGCCCAAGACATACCCCTAATATTGAAATTGTTTCTCCGAACTCCCTTATAGCAGTAAGAGTCATCTTCGAATCTTCAGGCTTGCCGGGCCCCGGTGAAAGTAATATTTTCTGCGGAGCAATATCTTCTATGTCGCTTTTACTGATTTCATCATTTCGTTTTACAATTATATCCTTTGTGAATCTGCCTAGCAGCTGCACAAGATTATATGTAAACGAATCATAATTATCAATTACTAGAACTCTCATCTATCACCTCCGCATGCTCAAGGGCATTTCTTAATACTGCTGATTTATTTCTAATTTCTTTTGATTCCAAATTCGGAATGCTGTCTGCCACAAGTCCCGCGCCCGCCTGCCAGCTGATTTTTTCCTTGTCAGCAAACAAAGTTCTTATTGCGATACACATATCCAGATTTCCGGAAAAATCAATATATCCAACTGCTCCCGCATATACATTGCGTCCCGTTGGTTCATATTCATGAATAAGTTCCATCGCACGGATTTTTGGTGCGCCAGTAACGGTACCCGCGGGGAAACAGGAACAAAGCGCATCAATGCAGTCCTTATCCTCGGCAAGTTTTCCCCGCACATTGGAAACAAGGTGCATAACATGAGAAAACCTATGGACTTTCATTTGCTCAATAATTTTAATACTGTCATATTCACAAACTCTACCTAAATCATTTCTGCCAAGGTCAACAAGCATTACATGCTCTGCTATTTCTTTAGGGTCATTAACTAAATTATTTTCAAGAGCGATGTCTTCTTCGATTGTTGCACCTCTCTTTCGAGTTCCCGCTATCGGCATAACTTCTGCAACACCGTCTTTAACTTTAACCAGATTTTCAGGTGAAGTACCGATAATCGTCAGTCCGTTTTCAAATTCTAAAAAGTACATATAGGGAGATGGATTAATAATTCGCAGTGAACGGTAAACATTGAATAAATCACCCTGATAGGAAGTTGTGAATTTTTTTGAAAGAACAATCTGAAAAACATCGCCATCAATAATATTTTGTTTGCTTTTTTCAACCAGCGAATGAAATACTTCATCTGAAATTGTTTCCGAAACATTCCTGTCAAAAGAAAAATCAGACTGCACATATATCGGCGCTGTCAATTCTGAACGAAGTTTCTGTATTCTTGATTTTGCCTCTGCATAAAGAACATCAACTCTTTCTTTTGAGTCAATATATACATTAGTGATTATTATCAACTGATGTTTATAGTGGTCAAACGCAAGTACGGTTTCGTACACACCGAATATTGAATCAAAACTATCATCAGCACATTCTGTAAGTTTAAGAGTCGGTTCAATTAATGCGATGTTCTCATACCCAAGATAACCAACTGTACCTCCGGTGAAAGCAGGAAGTTCGGGAATAACCGGATGATTACGGGTATGTAGTTCTTCCTTGAGATACTCAAAAATATTCTTTTCGGTTATTATTTCTTGTTCATCTTCCTTCAGAAAAAGTTTTTTCCCTTGATTAGCAATTATTTTCCGAGGGTCGATACCGATAAATGAGTACCTGCCAAGACTTTCTTTGCCTTCCACTGTCTCGAGCAGAAAACTTTGCGTACCTGCTTTGCGCAATTTTAGATATGCAATAACAGGTGTCAGCAAATCAGCCGTTATTTTTTCATAAACGGGAACCAGATTGTATGATTCCGCATATTGTTTGAATCGTAAAAAGTTCATGTTTGTTTCATTACAGTTACAAAAAAAAAGCCCTTCCGGTAAAAAGAAGGGCTCTATAAATAGAAAAATTTAAAATGCTCTTACCGGGTACTAATTTGTGGTTCGTGCCACCAATTTACCGAGATGAGCCAATTGATATTTACTAAATTAATTTTATTCGTTTTCATTATATACAAAGATTAAAAAAAATCTTAATAGATGCAAGAAGATTATTACAAAATGGAAAAATATTTTGGTCAACAGCCCCTAATAACTTAAAAAGTAAGGACCTGAACCGCTGAGCCCGAGGATATTCTTTTACTCACAAAATGTGCGATACATGATTAAACCAAAGGAACCACCCAATAGGCGCCTCCCTAAAACATCTTCCAATACAAGTTAAAACCATAATACTTAGTGCCGTTTAATGATGAGCCGCTTTTTGCTTTCAGAGTGCTGTACTTGAATTCAAAAGACAATTTATCTATAAGATAACCCGCTGTGTTATCACTCACAATACTTCCATCCATTACTTTAAGAAGTTTGCCAATCCCTTCAGAACTTATTGCGAATCCGGATGTTGTGTATGTATCACTGCTGTAGTAATCTTCCTTAAACTTTCCACCTGAAATACTTAGTATTTCAAAAAGATTTAGCTCCCAGCCTTTTTGATTTTCGGTTGACGCATTTGAGCGACCTAAAATTAAATCATTAAAAAGCCTTATCCCTCCAAAACCTGATTTATAGTTTCGAAGTGAATCACTTTTAATTGAAAGTTCTTCGTTAGACTCAACACTCCAGGAAAAAAGCACCGGACGCAATGTTGCTTTGTTACAGATATAATCAAATCCCGCAGAAAAAGAAACACCCATCCTTGCGTACCTTGGACTTCTGCCATAACTCACACCACCATCTTCACTTGCTGTAAGTTCGCCGGAATACTTCATTGAGTCGCTTCCAAGATTAGACCGCACCGCACCAAATCCAAAATTCAGTCTTGGCTTAATTCCGTTGAAATTAATTTCCGAGTAACTCATCTTCTCGTACATCCAAATAACAGGGACATCCACCAACACGCCAATATCATATAAACTATTACTCACTTCTGATGAATAATGCGAAGTAACATTTTTGTATGTTATACCTGCAGATAATTTAATGTAGTAGTCTAGTGCTGTGCTGAATGTGAATTGCTGCGATTCATCATATGCCTCAAATGTTCCTATCGGTTCAGGACTGTCCGGACCAGTGCGTACGAAATCTCCATAACTCAGCATTAGACGAGAGTATCCAAAGCCTGCGGATATAGGGAGATAATCCAAATTTATATCCCTCATATCAACACCTGCATTTACGGCAAAAGAATTATATTCAATGTCAGTTTTGACGGCAGTGAGCCACTTTGTGGAATTATATCCGGTGGAAATTCTTGAAGAAAAACTTTGAATCCCCAAATGTGCAGGGTTTAATGTTGAGGATAATGGGTCTCTTGTGGGGAATGCAACAGAGGCACACCCGGTTCCATTAATCTGAGCGCTTGGCTGAATAAGTAATAGAAGCATGCCGTCCTCCTGTGCCTTTAAAGTACCGCACATGATGACTAATAAAAATACCGTAGAAACTATTTTCCGTGTCATAATCAAGTCCACAAATAATAATAAAATTCAATTGTTTAATATAATGACTAATTCTATTCGTAGCACAGCACATCAGGAAAACTCTTATTTATTCTTTTTGTCACTTTACTTATTTGTAACTAACTTATTTTTTAATTTTAAATAATTATAGGTCCCCTGAGATGCGAATTAAAACTGCTCTATTTGGCTTTATTCTGTTGGCGGCGTCATCTGCAATTGCACAAGTCAGCACAGAAGATATAGATACTTCAGTAATTGCAAAAATTAAAGATGAAGGGCTCAATCACTCACAGGCATATTCTATTATATCCACCCTCTGCGATGTCTATGGACAAAGATTAAACTGGTCACCCGAATATAAAAATGCGGCCGTATGGGCAGCATCTCAATTGAATTCTTGGGG
>CAIWTC010000092.1 GCA_903915485.1 uncultured Ignavibacteriales bacterium
CTATTTTTGATTAAATTGTTGCTATATATATTTAATATTTAGAATGATTAAAAGAGAAAGAGACTAATATGAAAATAATTTTAAGTTTAGTATTCGTGTTTTTATTAAGTACTGCATGCTTTTCACAAACTGAAGCAAAAACTGACAGCGATACTTCATCAACGGTTGTTGAAACCGCAGCTATATGGAATACTCTCTGCCCTATAATGCAGGAAGATGTTGACCCTTCAGTTCAGACAGTTTTATATAAGGGCAAAGTTATAGGATTTTGCTGTGAGATGTGCGTAAAAAAATTCAAGAGTGATCCTGAAAAATATTACATCAAACTAAGCATCGATGGAAAAACCTTAAAGAGTAAAGAAAAAGAAGACTAAGTTTCATGGATAATAATGAGAGCCTTGTTAAAGACGAGAGAATAAGAATTCTCATTGTTGATGATTCTGATTTTCTGAGAGAAGCCATTAAAAAGTTTCTCGAAGATTATGAATGTGATGTTTTGGTCTCGGCAGATGGGGTTGCCGGGATTCAAACTATTGTGGAAATGAAACCGAATTTAATTTTCCTCGACCTACTGCTACCTACCATCAACGGTATCGACCTTCTTAAAGTAATCAAAATGTTCGATGAAACTAAGAATATACCGGTCATTGTAATTACCGCAAGTAAAGATTCTTATTTAATTGACCAATGCGTTGAGTTGGGTGTACAAAAAATCCTTAACAAACCTCTTACCCGCAAAGGCATATTTAATGCGGTTGAGGAAGTTGTCGGCGACCAGATTTTATCCAGAGTCAAACTTAAGAAACTCACCGGCACGCAGGAGAAGCGAAAAGATATAGATAAGGAAATGATTCGGCCGCTTAACCCGACTCAAATCAAGAGAGACCTACTTCGATTCTTTGTCAAAACAATTGATAAAAAGAAATCCGAAATATTTTCTTCTCTTGAAGTTAAAAATGAAATCATGCTTCGAAATATGATGCATGAACTAAAAGGTACCGGCGCGATGATTGGCTATCCTCGCCTATCACTAATCGGCGAGCACCTTGAAAGAAAAATTAAAGATAAAATGAACTCGAACGAATGGCGTGAAGTTGAAATTTTTGCGCTTGAGGCTTTATCACTTCTTGATTTAATTCAAGAAGAAAACACTTAAAATTTATCCCCGGAGAATTTTTATGAGATACTTATTCATTATCTCGATGCTTGTTTTTTCAATTACTCTTTCCTCACAACCACTTATATCTAAAAACACTTCTGTAACAGTTTATAATTCGAATATTGGAATTGTTAGAGAAGCCAGAAGTATGGTGCTGCCAAAAGGTAATTCAACTGCAAAGATTGTTGATGTTGCTCAGATGATTGATCCTACAACAGTAAGAATTAAATTTGACGGCGAAGTGCTTGAACAAAACTATCAATACGACCTTGTGTCCATGGACCAGATACTTCAACGATACATTGATAAAGATATTCAGTTAATCAATGATAAGGGTGAGCTTTTTGAAGGGATATTACTCTCATGCAATGGCAGTCAAGTTGTAATCAAAAAGAAAGACGGCAATTTGCTTTTGCTCCCAAACATCGGGACTTATAGAATAGGCGTCGGCGAACTCCCTCAGGGATTGATAACCCGCCCTACCCTTGTGTGTTTATTGAATTCAAACAAACAAGGCCAGCAAGATTTAGAAATGTCTTACCAAACATCCGGCTTAAACTGGCATGCGGAATATGTAGCAATACTTAATGACGCCGACAATAAACTTGATATGAATTCCTGGGTAAGTATTCAGAACACTTGCGGAACATCATTTCAAAATGCTGAGATTAAAGTTATTGCAGGTGATGTGAATTTAGTCAATGATAGATACAGATCAGGCAGATACAATAGCGATAAAGTTTACGCAATGGAGTCAGTCGCAGTTCCACAGTTTGAAGAGAAATCATTATTCGAATATCACATCTATACTTTGCAGAGGAAGTCAACTATTGCAAACAATGAGTCGAAACAAATTTCTTTGTTTGAGAAAAAAGATATTAAAGCAGTCAAGAAGTTTATTTATTCGGCAGATAATGTTGGTGAAGACCAAAAAGTAAATGTGCAGATTGTTTTCGAGAATAAGGAAAGCAACAACATCGGAGTTCCGATGCCTAAAGGAAAAGTGAGAATATTTAAGGCCAGCGGTTCGTCGTTAGAATTCATCGGTGAAGACCAAATAGACCATACGGCTAAAGATGAGACGGTCAAACTAAATATAGGCTCGGCTTTTGATATTAAAGCTTCTTCTGTTTCAACAAACTTTAAGAAAATCAGCGAGAAAATCTCTGAGATGACATATAAGGTAACAGTTAAGAATCACAAAGCGGAAGATATCGAAGTATATATCTCAAAGTATTTAGGACTAAACGGAACAAATCGCGAATCAGATTTAGAATATAAAAAAGTAGATGCAGCTAATATTAGTTTTTCACCGAAAGTGAAAGCCAATAGCGACAAAAGCTTTTCGTTTACAGTCAGGTTCGAGAATTAACAGGTGTTATATCAGACTTTCTTAATGAATACTTTGCGATGACATCATCAGGAATCCTGGTTGGTTTCCCGCTATTGATATCGACTAAAGTATAAAGTCCATAACCCTCTGAAGCTATTTTTTTAGTGCGGTTATTAAATATCCAGAAAAGTACTTTTACCTGCGCCGGAGATATTTCTGCGATTTGAGTGCGCACAGTAACCGAAAGGTCGCTCAGAACAACTGACCTCTTAAATTCAATATGAGCAACACTAGCAACCCAATTTAACCCCCTTCGATTAAACTCTTCCATCGACATTTTATAATTGTCGCGCATCTGTTCAAATCTTGCAAACAAAACATAATCGAAATATTTCGAACTATGAACATGGTTATTTAAGTCAAGGTCATCAGGTCTTATCTTTACTTCGCTTTCAAACGCAGCAAAAGGATTAATTTCTTTTTCTGTCATTCCATATCTTTCAATAAACTAACTTGCAGGCTTCAGGATAACGCCTCGGCCTTTTCGTCCGTTGAGTTTTATCTGCATAGGATTTTCAAAAACTAAATGCCGTGTATATTCCAATTCAGAATGCGACGGAGAATTTTTTAGCCAGTCCCAATCAATAAAACCACTGTTCTGTGAGGCATTAACAGTCATATAACCAATCTTGAATGAAGTTATATTTTGGAAAAAATGAGAACCTTGCGAAGGCATCACTTCAAAATCCTTAAATCCTGATTCAACAATAACTGCGGCTCCAGATATCTGATCCCATGTTACGGGTATTCCCAACCAATGGTCAAGGCTTCCCCATCTTCCAACACCGATTAGAACATACGGACGACGGGCAGCAACAAATTTCTCATTTAACTTGCTGATTTCAGCCGCCACCTCACGGCTCTTTCCTCTTTCAAATTTATCATAGTCCACCACAACAACATCATAGATAGAATCATTCGAAAGATTTCCTAATATTTGCGAACTTTCGCAAATAACTTTTTCTCTATCAAAGTTGCCTACTTCCAATTCCTCCGGTTCCATGTCAATCACTAAAGGCCGCATCTGCAGCATTGCAAATTCTCCAATTTGTTTTGCAGGGTCTGTCATGCGAACTGCAAACTCAATTTCTACCTGAGTACCCATTCCCCATGCACCGATATTAAGAAGCGCTTCAAGTATTTCAGCTATCGGAAACATTTTATGTTTAAGCATCGGAGCAAAAGTCACCAGGCGTTTTCCTTTTCTGCTTAAGCCGTCAGTTACAGAATCATTCTCCGGTGAATATGTTGAGCCGACTGCATTAAGTGTTCCTTCTGCTTCAGCCAGGCTTATATCATATTCTTTGACTAATTCATCTGGAGAAGTTTCGTGTGTTAAATCCAACTTACTATGTAAATCGAGTGCATAATATTTTTGTTGGGAACTTCGCACAGTTTCTTTAACCGAAAAAAACTGTAGTAGATGCTTAGGATATTTTGGACAAAAGCGAACAGAATTCCCGCCCTCAACAACTAACTTACCGAGCCCAAGCCCCGTATAGGCAATACCATCAGAGGCCTTTTGAGGTGCAACAGGATAAAAG
>CAIWTC010000093.1 GCA_903915485.1 uncultured Ignavibacteriales bacterium
AAGTTCTTGGTTTTTCTTACTGCTGCCGCTATTAGCATTAGCGGAGTTACTTATTTAACGCTTAACAAAGTTCTTTATGTAGTTCCTTTTACTTTTATGAGTCAACAGGATAAAATAAGTGCGCAATCCACAAGCGAGTATTTTCCTGATGGCAGAGGAATGCAGATGCCTGTTAAAGGAACTGTCTCAAGAGGGAATATGCCTTATATATATAAAGACAGTTCTGCTATGGTAACTGACCCTGTAGTTAACCCTGTCATGTCGGATATAAAATCTCTTGAATTAGGGAAGAGAAAATTCTTAACATTCTGTTCACCGTGTCATGGAAATTATGGCGAAGGTGACGGACGGTTAAGAGGACAATTTGCGAAAGCGCCAAGTTTACATTCTCAAAAAGTTAAAGATTTTCAGGATGGAAATATTTATCACATAATAATGGTTGGACAGAATAAGATAGTACTCTCAAAAACATTTGAGTACATGGTCATGCCGAGTTATGCTAATCAACTAACAAATCAGGAAGCATGGTCGATTGTGAACTATGTAAGAGTTCTGCAGAAAGCTAAGAACGCAACAAAGGAAGATATTGATGCGGTAAAAAAGGAGGCAGTCGCAAATGCAAAATGATAAAAATCTTTATGTAAGAAAAGACCTGCCTGAATCCCTTAAGAAGATAGGATTTGTCTTGTTAGCCATTGGACTAGTTCTTGGCCTCGTTCATTTTATGATTGATTCACAAACAGCATGGTATGGTTACATACTCGCTTATGTGTTTTTGATTACAGTAGTTGTAGGTGCATTATTCTTGTTTGCGCTTGAATATGTGGCGGGTGCTGATTGGAGTGTTCCGCTTAGACGAGTAACAGAGTTCTTTGCATCAGCAGTTCCGCTATTGATTATTCTGGTAATCCCATTGCTGCTTAATATTAAAAATATTTTTCCTTGGGCTGATGGAAGTTTAGCAGGGGATAAATCAATGCAGTCAAAATCGCCATATCTTAATACGACATTTTTTGTTATCCGGTCAGTTGTCTGTATCGGGTTGTGGTCATTGTTTAATTTTATGATGAGTAGAAACTCTATTAAGCAGGATGAAACAGGTGACCAATCACTCACTAAGAAGAATATTATATTATCGGCGATTTTTATTCCTGTGTTTGCAATTACGCTTACAATGAGCGCTGTTGACTGGGTTATGAGTCTTTCACCGCTTTGGTACTCAACCATTTACGGTATATACTTCTTTGCAGGTTCTGTGCTTGCTGCTCTGTCTGCAGTTACTATCACTGTAATTCTTCTTCGTGAAAAAGGATATATGCATCCGAGGATGAATGATGAACATTATTTCAGTTTGGGTGCGCTTCTTTTTGCATTCATTAATTTCTGGGCTTACATTGCATTCTCTCAATTTATGTTGATTTGGTATGCAAATCTGCCTGAAGAAACAAATTGGTTTATCGCTCGCTATCAGGGCGGATGGATGTTTGTTTCTTTTTTACTAATTATAGTTCACTTTGTTGTTCCTTATGCAACTCTGCTTTCACAACCTGCTAAGATGGACCCTAAGAAATTGAAATTCATCTCAATTTGGATTTTGGGTGCTCATTTAATTGATTTAGTTTGGTTGATTATGCCGAATTTGAAGAACGGAAGTTACTCAATATTCAGTGTGGTTTTGCAGTTCT
>CAIWTC010000094.1 GCA_903915485.1 uncultured Ignavibacteriales bacterium
GAAATAGCATTATTGAAAAAGAATAAGGAAGGCCAATCACGAGTTCAGAAACATCAAAACTATTTGCTTGTCCTCTAATCCATTCAAACCCCGCTAAAGTTGTTGTGATGAATGTTAGGATGAACAAAAGCAGCGGAAGTAAAAATCTAAATCTGGGATTTTCCTTCGGCGGTTTGTTGAAATATGAAAAGAAATCTATCTTGTCTTTTTCGTCCATCAGAAATCTATTGTAAATCCTATTGAAGAACTCTTCTCAGCGACATTGTAATATTCTCCATGCATGCTTTTGCCTGAATAGTATATGTACTGAACTCTGAAACCTGAACCGTACTGATTGCCGAGTTTGATTCCCGCCATGAAAGTGTTGTCCACAGTTGTTTTGTCCAGCGGAACTGTTTTTAAATCATATGCTACAAAAGGAGTGAATGATTTTCCGAAAGGAATGAAGTACTCGAGACCGCCTTGAAGACTCCATCGTTTGACATCATGCGGAACGACATGCATAAGATAATTTGCTCCCGCATATACACGGTAACTGCTGCTCTGATAAAAGGGAATCACCTCAAAATACTCGCGACTGTATACATGCGGATTTTTAGCATCGCGCCAGCCGCCGGTTGCGCCGGTATAGTTGCCATCAACCATGTGCGCACTGATGTGGGAGAATCTGAATCTTGCGCCAACTGTATGGTCCGTTGATTTAGAAACCAGACAAGTATTTAAACCAAAAAGATAATCGACTGCTTCAACAGGGAAGTGAAAGTTTTCTTCGCCGCGCAATTTAGTGAATGTGAAAAAGTCTGCTCCAAAACTGAAGGACTCATTAACATTAATTAAATCACGGGAGGCGCCGATATCCAAACGAATATTGTTTTTCCCATGCGAAAATGAAAACCCGATTTTTGGTTCTATCATACTTGCATAGAAAGGGGATACAAGTAATTTGTCGGGAAATATAATTGATTTTTCCTGCGCATACAGGCTGATGCTAAGCAGGGTCATAGTGATTGTTAAATATTTATGCATTCGGTCTGTCTTTGAATTTATTTAGCAATTTAATTGATTTTTGTTTTATCAGTTTTTGATAACCATATTTAATTTTTGAAGGAATGCCTTTCATCGAATAACTATTAAATGGAAAGGCGAAGGACGGTTCGAAATAACAGTTCACAGTACATCCCTCACAAAACTCAAAACGGCCTTCGTTCTTCTGAAAATACTTTATCTTTTCAGAGTTCCGAATCTGACTAAGCGGAGCATCAATTTTGATTTTATCATTCGTAAAATGATAGCAGGGTAAAATGATTTCATTGTCAGGGGAAATGACTATTACTCTTGAAACAGCCTTGCATAAAGGTTTTTGGATAGAATTTCCGCCATCTTTTCTTAACTTTAAATATCCTTCGTTTAAATATACATCAAATTTTCCTTTGGCAAACCCTGAAATGTATTCTATCGCTGCCGTGTTAAGCCCCGGGTTTCCGAAATAACTGAACACCGGATTGATAATTAATACTAATCCTTTGGACTTCGCAAGTTCATACATTTGCGGCAGAAGATGATACGAATCGTTCGTTGCTGTGAACAGGATATCGGGAAATTCACCGAGGGACTTTGCAATGTCGATTGATTTCATTACTGAGTCAAAACATTTTACACCCCTTAACTTATCATGTTCTTCCGCGGTCGGAAAATCAAGAGAGAAATGCAGCAAGTTGATATTTCCGGCAAGCGCTTCTGCATACTTAGGGTATAGCAGACAGTTTGTAGTGATGCTTGTTTGAATTTTGTTTTCTTGCGCAAGCCTAGCCATCTCAGCGATGTGGGGATTCAATAAAGGTTCTCCGCCTGTCAAATCTAGGAAGCGCACACCTAACTTTTTTAGCTGTGTGATGTTGCTTTTGAAGTCTTCAAGTTTTGCATGTTTGGAGGCGTTGAATAATTCATGGTCGCCAAAATGACAAAAACTGCAGTAGGCATTGCATCTGTATGTTACATAATAATTGCAGAGGAGCAGCATGTTTTAGTAAGTTCTGTCTTTCCAAATCACTTGTCTATTTGGAGCGACGATTAAAGGAACTAACAATACATATAGAAGATAGTAAATCTGAAATGTCCAGAAATATTTCATTGATTTTTTAATTCCGAGCTCGCTTGTTACACGGTAGAGCAGGAAGAAATCCAAAAGTATTTTGAAGAACACCAATGCACCAACGCCGGAGGAAAAAAAGAATGGCGAGAGGGCAATGGTTAAATGAGCGAATAGCCCTGCGAACAAAAGGAAGTAACCATATAAAGGAACTTTCAATCCACCTACAACCCATCTTTTTTTCTGTCTGAATAATGATTTATAATCCGGACATGCGAGCGACCTTACAAGCGCGTCTTTATCTAATGGGAAGATGATAGAATACTTTTTCAAAGCATGAATAGCCATCAAAAGGTTAAAGTCCTCAGTTACGCTGAATGGTAAGTTTTGATATCCGCCGACCTCGTCGTAAGCTTTTTTCAGGTAGGACATATTGTTGCCAATGCAGCTCAGAGGCATATCAATATTTATTGTCCCGGAACCAACTGTGAGCAGATACAGGAAGTCGAGGTTCTGCATGCCTTTGAATGGTGTAGTAAATTCCTGGCAAGTAAATCCATTAACTCCTGCGACTCCATCTGTATAATAAGATGCGATGGTTTTAGCCCATGTCGGTGAGACTGCGCAGTCCGCATCGGTTGTTAAAATGATTTCTCCTTTGGCAATCTCAAGTGCATTTGCCAGTGCATTTGTTTTGCCTTTGAGCCAACCAATTTCTTTTTGCGAAGTTAGTTTCTGAAACTGCGGTTTGCCTTCAATGAATTTTTCAATGATGCTCGCGGTATTGTCGGTTGACTTGTCATCGACAATAATTACATCAAGTTTACCCTCGGGATATTCTAGCGCTTCCAACGATTGAAGACAACGCAGGATATTGCCCTCCTCATTCCTGGCGGCTACAATTACTGTTGCAGTAGGAAGTTTATCAATAGAAATTTTCGGAAATCTGCGCTTTATTCCCAGGAGGAAAATTACTGTCATCAGAAAATATATCGAGATTGCAATCAGGATAATTACTTCAAACATTCGTCAGGACTTCCAAATTTAAAATTATTTTTCTCAACTTCTTCAAATAGTTTATATAATGAGTTTTCTATAATACTCGAATTTTTCGTGTTATCGTGCAAAACAACGATTGAATTATTTTTTAAATACCGATATGCAAATTTAACAAGATTTATATCGTTTTTATAATCATAAGTTAATAAAGACCAGAGAACAGTTGACATTCCTTTTGCTTTTGCAGCAGACACCACCGAACTGTTAAATTTTCCGAACGGAGGACGGAAATATTTTATTGGTTTACCAGTCGCGCTTGAGAGCAAATCTGAACACTCATCCATTTCTTTAACTAAATCTTCATCCTTTAATTTACGCAAATTTATGTGATTAAAAGAATGATTCCCGAGTGTGTGATTCTCTGCAATAATTTCATTAACCAAAGACCCCGTTTGTCTGATGTTCCTGCCAATGCAAAAAAACAGCGCTTCCACTTTGGCTTCGGAAAGAATCTTTAGTATTAGCGGAGTTATTGTTGTGTTGGGACTATCATCAATAGTAAGAAGAATTTTATTATTCCCCGTCCGCCATTTTATTTCGGGGTATAAAAATTTACCGATTGAAGAAGGGTCGTGCTTTAATAATGAAAACATCTCTATACTTTTCTCTCTTTCCAGCTATAAGAAAAAAAGAGTCCCGCAAGCGAACTGAATGCTATATAGATCGGGTGGAACAACTCCGCTACCAAGAACACCAATATGTTGATGGTTTGTCCGAATAACTTATTTCCGTTTAGGAGAATAATATATTCGAGAAACATTTTAATTGCCCAGGCTGTAAGGATGATTTCTGCAAACGAACCATTCGTAAAAAACGAATAAACGGGTGCTATTATTAGGAAGACGAAAAACAAAAACACAGGTATCAAAAATGTAATTAAGAGTATCGGGTCATAGTATTGACCTTTGCTCGCCCAACGAATTCTTTGACGAAACAATTTTTTCACGGTTTTTAGCGGAGAAGTTGATACTGCGGCAGAGCTATTAAACAAGAACTTAACTTTGGATATTCCCGACTGAAAGATTTTCTTCATTACGAGTTCATCATCGCCGGAAGCGAGGTTGTTTTTGTCGCTGTATCCGCCTAAAGATAGGAATAAGTTTTTTCTGAATGCTGCGTTTGCTCCGTTGCAAATCGTCGGTTTCCCGATTCCAATTAGTCCCGCACCTGTTAAAATAAGACCTGCAAATTCCAGAGATTGAAGTTTTTCAAAAAAAGAAGTTTGAGGACTTAGTATCACAGGGGAAGAAATGAATCCCGTTGATTCATCAAATTCTGCGGCAATTGTTTTAATCCAATCCTTTTGATAGATGCAATCTGCATCTGAGGTGACAATGATTTCGCCTGAAGCAATATTTATTCCTTGAGTGAGTGCTTCTTTCTTCCCACCTTTGTTGCCGATTGCACTTAACTTCAGAAGTTTAACCTTATCATTGTTTAGATGTTCTGAAATAAGTGAGGCTGAGTCATCTGTGGAAAAATCATCTACAAAAATAATTTCATATAAATCTTTAGGGTAGTTTTGCTCCAGCAATCCCGAAAGATTGTTTGGTAAATTACTTCGTTCATTTCTAAATGGGATAACTATGGACACGGAAAGGGGGGAGGGAGACTTGAGAGTTTTCCTTTGTTGAATTTTCCTGATGCCGTATAGAACTAAACTTAAAAAAAGGAAATAGTCCAACGCGCAAAAGATAAAGAGGCTTATAAAAGCTTTTTCAATCATCTGATTTTTTGAATAATAAAAGCATTCCGATAAATGAGGGGACAAATATGTTTATCAGAAAAATTCCTATTGCAGCGTTGAAGCCCGCAACTTCGGGGATTGAAAACTGTTTTGCGAAGAACATTGAAGCGCCTTCGCGAATCCCTAATTCGCCTAATGATATTGCGGGGATAATCGTTTTCGCGAAAAACATCAAACTGCCTGACCAGTAGGATGATAATGCTGAAGCGTTCGAGTCAAATGCCATCAAGAGCAGAACATACTGAGTTAAAAAACAGGAATATAAGAGTACATTTAATCCTAAGGACCTCCATAGAACTCCACTTTCCAAGTTTTTGATAAGCGAAAGTTTGTACGCGATATTTTTTAGTAATGAAATCTTTTGAATCTGTCGAATCAGTGTGCTGTTCCATAAGTTCTGATGAGTTAATAGATATCCGGCAATCATTACGCTGATTAAAAATGAAAACAGCAAACTAAGCGATATATAAGATGATACTCCAACCATGAAATGCAAGTATAGGATTGTAGCGGCAGCGCCAAATCCAAGTGTTACGAACAGGCTGAACAACTTATCAATTACTGTAAGCGCCGTAATTTGAAAAAGAGTTGCGTGAGTCAATGCAATTTTTCTGCCGATGTATTCTCCCAGGCGGGCGGGAGTGAATGAACCGATAGCAATGCCGTGCATCAATGAATAAAAAATAGATGATGAATGATTTATATGCAGGCACTTGCTCACTATGAGTCGCCACTTGGAGTATTGTAGATATATGTTTAAGATGCAGAGTAACCCTGCGCCGCCAATAAGATAGTGGTTCCCCAGCACCATGATTTGCATCGCGCTTTTGAAATCTATTTTATAAATGAAATAAATTATTATGACAAGAGAGAGCAGGACTTTAATAAAAAATAATATTTTTTCTTTAGTGCCCAGGTTGGAGTTTTCGTTAAGTAATGATTTGGCTATTTTGAAGAATGATATAATGTGCATAAAGCAGAAGACTAGGCTAGTTTTCTTTTTTGCAATCTTTGTTTTATTGCATCTACTTCGGCCTCGTAAACAAAGTACTTGCCGAGGTTTGATTCATCAGCGGGTCTGTCGCCGTGGTAATCTGAACCGCCTGTAACTAAGAGGAAATATGATTCAGTTAGTTTTCTTAAAAAATTTACTTGTTCGGTTGAGTGTGAAGGGTGCTGTATTTCGATTGCATCCAGTCCGCTTTCAATCATATTCATTACTAAATTATCTGGTAAGTTGCCGCAGTGTGCAATAGAGGAAATGCCCCCGCTTTTACTTATTGTATCAAAGACAATGTTCGGGGAAATGAAAATTTTTGGTTCATAGCAACTTGCGTGATTCGCCAGGTAGAGATGATATGCCGCGTTGGGGTTTTTGACATATCCTTTTTTGTATAGCACCTGCGCAATATGCGGCCTGACTATAGGCGCACCGTTGGCTTGAATAAGAACTTCTTCTATCCCGATTTTGAAACCCTTAGCACTTAGCTTTTGTATTATTTTTATAGCACGGTGTTCTCTTTCGGACTTGAGGTATTTCAGCAGGGAGAGTAGTTCTTCATTTGTTCTGTCAAAGAAATAAGCGAGGATGTGAACTTCTTTTCCCTCAAAGGAAATTCCCAATTCGATTCCGGGAATGGAAGTTAAATTGTATTCCTGGGCCAGTTTATCTGCTTCATCAAGAGCATCAAAATTATCGTGGTCAGTAATACTGAATATTTTTATGCCCCGCCCTGCTACTTTTTTGACTAAATCAGAAACAGAAAGTATACCATCAGAGGCATTTGTATGTAAATGAAGATCTGCGAGCCTCCGAACCATAACTTATTGAAACTTTTCCTTGAATTTTTCGTAATTGAGAATGCGCAATTTATTGCCGTCCATCTCAATCCATCCTTTTTTTGCAAATGTGTGCAGTGAACGCGAGATTGTTTCGCGGGATGTTCCTGCCATGTTTGCCAGGTCATGCTGATAAGGCAGTTTGTCGATTTCAACGACACCCTGACGGATTTTCCCGATATCATCTGCAAGTTGGAGAATTACGGTTGCGACTTTTCCCTCTGCATCTTTTAATGAAAGGGATTTTATTTTCATATCGGCTGCACGGAGTCTTTTTGTTAACTCTTGAAGCAGTGCGATGGAAACTTCGGGGTGTTTAATGAGTAAATTTAAAAATTCACTTCTTTGAATAATAAAGATTTCAGAGTCTTCAATCGCAGTAACATTTGCGGAGCGGGTAAGACCATCGAGAATTGCCATTTCGCCGAAAAAGTCGGATTCACTCATTATGCTGAGTATAACTTCGCGGCCATCATCGCTGACACGGTAAACTTTAACTTTGCCGCGTACAATTACGAACAAAGCGGTGCCGGACTCATGCTCCATTAAGATGGTGGAATCTTTTTCGAAAAATTTCGATTTCCCTAGTTTACTGATATGCTCAATAGTTTCCTCTTCTAAATCAGCAAATATGGGTACATATTTCAGGAAATTTAAGTCATCTATCATTCCTGCTCCTAATATTTATAAAATTATTGATTGAAAATACTATTCTTTAGAAATTCTTTTAATAAGTTATGAAATTATTAAAGAATTTCAAATTTAAAGTTGGATTTATTAAAATGAAAAATGCAGTGGCTGAAGGCTCAACCACTGCATCTTTATTGAAATCAGGCAAAATTATCTGCGTTCGCGTTCGGAGGAGCGTTCAGATTCCCTTCCGGATTTTGTTTCTTTTTGAGTTCCGCGCTCGTTAACGGCTTTCTGGCGTTCAACTGTCTTTTTTTCTGTGCGTACTGCTTCTCTTTTTATCTCTTTAGCAGGAGCCGACCGTTCGACTTTTGTTTCGCGTACTTGATTCTCTCTTTTTACTTCTATTCTAGGTACTGTAGGAACAGGTGTTCCTCTTTCAACGCTTTTGTTTTCTTCAGTAACTTTTACTGATTTTTGGTCACGACTTGTTTTGCTTAGACCTCTGTCAATTCTTTCCTGTGACTTATCAATAATTACAGTCGTTGGTTTCTTTGCATCAGCTTCGCTCAACCGGTTACGGGTAGTCGTTTCTACAGGTGAACTTCCACGTTCCTTGGTTCCGCTGCCCGCATCCGTTCTTCCTAATTCGCTTCTGCGAGTTCCTATATTGATATTCTTTACTTCTATGGTCGTATTTCTATCTCCGCGAGTGATGTTTACTTTGGAGTAATCACGGGTGCGGGTTTCAGCTTTTGGAATTCCGACTTCAATATTTCTTCCGTTCGAACGGATAAGCTTTTCGTTTGCATTAGCTCCTTCGCGGAAAGAGATGTCTCTCTGAATTATTGCAGTCCTGGTTCTTTTTTCGATAAATTCTCTTTCAATTCCATGATTGATGATTGAATTATTTGCATATCCATAGTGGTGGCGTTCTTTTGTGCCGCCGAAGATTCTGGATTTGATTCTCTCGCGAATGAAATAGTTTACAACATAAGGTGAACAGAATCTATTCATAGGGACAAAATTCCAGTGATTGAAATGATTCGAGTATTCTGAACTGAAATATATTCCTGTTGATATACCGAATCTTGCATAAGGTGATAGCGGAGTCCATCCGATGTAGTCATTATCATATCTCCACTGAACCCAAGCAGGTGCCCAGTCATAGTCAGGAACCCAAAGCCATCCATAGTAATCATCATTGTACCATCTGCCGTAGTGATATACAACTTCACCGAATTCCTCGTTGGAATCCCAGTACCAGCCGTTGTTGGTCCAAACCCAAGTGCCGTAAGCATAAGGGGTCCAGTTGCTTCTCATGTGCAGGGGCCGCCAGACAAGGAGTCCGTCATTCAGTTCAATCCATTCGCCGTGAGGTGAAAGGAAATCATAGAAGAATGAAAATGACGCGTGAGGCATAGGAGGGGTTATCTCAGCCTTAGTTTGTGCGCCAAATGAAAATATGGCTATAAATACTAAAATTTTTATTAACGATTTCATGACAGTCTCCAATCTTTGATTAATTGTTCTGTACTTATTAAGCAAGCAGTGTGCCAATTGTATTTACGAGGTTTTGATAGAATTATTGTAGTAATCAATTGTTTTTAAGACCTATTTTGTATTCAGGTGTATAGTTTTGTGGTCAGAATATGTTCATTTTTGATAAAAAATAGTTGTATTGTCATTCCCTCGAAAGAGGGAATCCATTTATTATACAATTATTAAACGATGAAACTTTGGATTCCCGATATCCCCGGCATTCTATAGTTAAATATTGTGGATTCGGGAATGACAAATTTTATAATAGTTTCGTAGGAACGGAACCTTGGTAACCGGGTATCAACGAATGCTCATTAAGCTCCATTGGAGAGGCATCTTTCCTAATTAAATAAGCAATCACAAATATTCCGCACCTACGGCGCTCCAGCATTACTCGGCATTTCTATTTCTACAAATATTTCGTCCCTACGGGACTTCGGAAAGGCAAATCTGTTTACAATATGCAATTGATAAATCATGCTAACACAAGTAGTTCCGTATGAACGGAATCTTGATAACACTGCATCACAGAATGCCCGCCAAGCTCCATCGGAGCGAAATCTTTTTTTAATAAATCAATGAACACAAAATCACAAATATTCCGCACCTACGGCGCTCCAGCATTACTCGGCATTTCTATTTCTACAAATATTTCGTCC
>CAIWTC010000095.1 GCA_903915485.1 uncultured Ignavibacteriales bacterium
CCTTCAACTTCAATTTCTTTTTCGTTACCACAATCATCATTTGTAACCTTGAGGGTATACGATGTAACAGGTAAAGAAGTTGCTTTATTAGTTAACGAATTTAAAAATACCGGTAACTACAGCGTTAATTTTGATGCTTCAAAATTAAGCTCAGGTATTTATATGTATCGTCTTTCTACAGCAAACTCATCAATTAGCAAAAAAATGCTTTTGATGAAGTAAGAAGAATCAATATTTTTGAAAAAGACTCCGTCTCCAAACAACCGGGGCGGAGTTTTTTTTGACAGTCCAAATGATGTAAACACTAATGGCACAAACTAGACGCGAATTTATAAAAAACTCTGCACTGCTGGGACTTGGCATTGCAGCTTTATCTCCATTGCAAAAAATGCTGGGAGATAGTTATCAACAGATTTTGTCTGCATCAGGCAGAAAGAAAAATGTTCTGTTTATTGCTGTCGATGACCTGCGACCAGAATTAGGGTGTTATGGCCATCCGATGGTTAAATCACCGAACATTGATGCCCTTGCTAAAAGGGGGGTATTGTTTGAAAGAACTTATTGTCAGCAAGCAGTATGCGGACCGACTCGCGCTAGTTTATTAACAGGTAAAAGACCTGACACAACAAAAATTTATGATTTAAGAACTCACATCAGGACAACAATGCCGGATGTAGTTACTCTTCAGCAGCACTTTAAGAACAACGGATATTTTTCGGTGGGAATCGGAAAACTATTTCATGTGGGATTAGAAGACAGTGCATCATATAGCATTCCGCACAACATTGGCGGGGGTGTTGTTTATGCTTTAGAAGAAAATACTAAGTTACTGAAGGCAGGTGGGAAAGTAACTAATGATAACGGTGCAAATGCTGAATCAACCGGTGGAGTGAGAATGCGTGCTCATCCTACGGAATGCGCCGATGTTCCGGATGAAACCTATCAGGATGGTTCGCTTGCCAGTCTTGCAATTGAATCGTTAAACAAAATGGCCTCTAAAGCTAAATCTTCATCAGAGGAAGACAGGCAACCATTTTTCTTGGGTGTAGGTTTTAGGAAACCGCATTTACCTTTCTGCGCACCTAAAAAATATTGGGATATGTATGATAGAAGTAAAATTCAGATGCCTTATCCTGATAGACCTAAAAATGCACCTGAAATAGCTTTTACTAATTGGGAAGAACTCAGATCGTATTCTGATATCCCTGATGTCGGGCCTTGCGATGAGGCTAAAACGAGAGAATTGATTCATGGTTATTATGCCTGCGTTAGCTATACAGATGCACAGGTGGGAAAATTGTTAGCCGAACTTGACAGACTTGATTTGAGAAAAGACACAGTGGTAATTCTCTGGGGCGACCATGGTTGGAAACTTGGCGAGTATTCCTCCTGGACCAAGCACACAAATTTTGAAATTGATACTCATGTTCCCATGATTATTTCTGACCCTGATTTACCACAAGGAGTTAGAACAAACGCACTTACAGAGTTTGTTGATATCTATCCAACTCTAAGTGAGTTATGTGGTCTTCCGATAGCTGCAGATTTAGAGGGTGTAAGCACGGTGCCTTTGTTCACAGATACAAAAAAAACTTGGAAGAAAGCTGCATTCAGCCAATACCCTAGGCCAAATAATATAATGGGATATTCAATCCGTACAGAGCAGTATAGATACACTGAATGGATTGACCGCGAAAGCAAAGCAGTTAAAGAAAAAGAATTATACGATTTGGTCAATGACCCGATTTGCAAAGAAAGCATAGTTTTTAAGCCAGAGAACGCGGCACTAGTTTCAAAACTGCACACAATGCTTCAGGCCGGATGGCAGTCCGCTAAGCCTTAGATAACAATGAAATTGATAAGAACGATAAATTCGTAATTATAAAACACTTGAATAATAATTTTACATTTACTAAACTAAACACTTGAAATAAACATATGGAACGACGAGATTTTCTAAAAGCAGCAGGTCTTTTTTCGCTTGGTGGCATGATAGCAGGGAATACATTTTTGAGGAAAGATTTATTCTCAGGCAAAACCATCAATGGTAGAAAACCAAATATAATTTTTATTCTTGCCGATGACCTCGGTCTTGGCGAGGTTAGTTGTTATGGCTCCGACAATTATAGAACCCCAAATATTGATAAGCTCGCAAAGGGTGGAACACGGTTTACTCATGCATACACTCCTTCATTATGCGGACCTTCAAGGACTAATATATTGTCCGGAAGATACGGATTCCGTACTGGTGGCACCAACCAAGATGCTGTGGGCCGTATCGAACCTGAGAATGAAGTATTAACTCCAACAGTACTTAAATCAGCAGGTTATGCAACTGCCGCAATAGGTAAGTGGAGTCAATTGCCGCTTGAACCGAATGATTTTGGTTTTGACTACAGCTTAAAATTTGCGGGAAGTGGAAAATACTGGAATACGCAGAAAAAATTTAAAGGTTACAATGTCAACGGAAAGACAGTAGCCCTTGCTGACAATGAGTATATGCCTGACATTATGCATAAACATGTTGTTGATTTTATGACTACGCATCGTAATGAACCTTTTTATATTCATTACGCGATGTCACATATTCATTCCGAAATACTCCGCACTCCTGATAGTCACGATGGACCAAAAAACTATTATACTGATAATATAACTTATATGGATAAATTAGTTGGTGAACTAGTGTCCGAAGTTGATCGTTTGAAGTTACGCGAAAACACTGTGATTATATTCTTCAGTGATAATGGCGCTGCCAAAGGTCATGCTGCTTCAGCTACAATTGGCGGGAAAGAACTTTCCGGATGTAAAGGAACTATGCTTGAAGGCGGTAGTGTTGAGCCATTGATAATAAACTGGCCGGGAGTTA
>CAIWTC010000096.1 GCA_903915485.1 uncultured Ignavibacteriales bacterium
TATCGTTACTTAAAATTTGCAATAATATTGTCTTGGGATTAAATCCCGGAGGGATGAAATATTTGTAGAAAATGAAATATTATGCTTTTGTAGCAAAAATTAATTTCATATTGAATTGGTTATTTGTAAATTGATCATATAATTTGATCATTCAAGGCGCTGTTTATGAAAAAGTTAGTTAATTCGTTGTTGTTGTTGTTGGTTTTTTCGTTGCTATACTGGTCCTGCGGTAATAATAGCAACCCCTTAAATAGTATTCCGTCCGATAAACCTACTGCTGAAATTATATCACCCATTAATAATTCTGATGTTTCCGATAGTACTGTTATAGAAGTTAAAACCTCTGATGACAAAGGAATTACACATGTCCAAATATTTGTCGATAATGTTTTAGCCGCAAATATTATTAATGCTCCGTATCGTTTTGTGTGGAATACGCAATCGCTCCCTGATAGTTCTGCACACACAATTTATGCGAGGGTTTTCGATACGGATAGCAATATGGTTGCAACAAAATTGATTTCAGTAATAAGTAAGGTGCTCGCCCCTACAAACTTAAATGTGTTGCAAATAACTAATAACACAGTTATGCTGACATGGGATGATAATAGCAGAATAGAATCAGGCTTTGAGATTGAACAACAAATCAGTGATGGATCTTTTATGAAGGTGAGTTCTGTCGGCGCTTCAGTGACCCGGGATACAATTTTCAATTTAGTTGATGGTTTAGTTTATACATATAGAGTGCGGGCAGTTTCTAAATCTAAGTCAAGTGTTTATACTGCTGAGATTACGGTTATAGTAGGACCTAATAGTCCAAATATGTCATTAGTACAGGGCGGAATTTTTACAATGGGGGATAGTGTTTATGCATCACCAATGCATGCCGTAACTGTCAATAGTTTTTTTATCAGCAAGACCGAGGTAACACAAAAGCAATACAAAGCTATTATGGAAAGCAACCCAAGTAATTTTTCTGTTGTTGGAGAAAACGCCCCTGTCGAGGGAATAACTTGGTTTGACTGCATCAGTTATTGTAATAAGTTGAGTGTAATTGATGGTAAAACTCCCTGTTATAGTATCGGCGGAAATACAAACCCAAGCGATTGGATGAGCGGAATAGTTGATTGTGATTTCAAAGCAAATGGCTATCGACTTCCCACAGAAGCGGAATGGGAGTTTGCGGCAAAAGGCGGTGAAAAAAGTTTAGGATATACATATTGCGGCGATAATGCTATTGATGATGCCGCTTGGTATTTAAGCAACTCAGGCAATACAACTCATAGGGTAAGTACTAAGATTGCTAATGAATTAGGACTATATGATATGAGCGGTAATGTATGGGAATGGTGCTGGGATTGGTACGGAAATTATAGCAGTACTGTGCAGTCAAACCCGATTGGAATTCCCGGCGGAAGTTACCGGGTTCTTCGCGGAGGTTCATACTTTTGCAGTTACGCATTTAACTGTTTACCGGTTTTTCGTGCAGACAGCGACCCCGATAATAAATACTATGATGTCGGATTTCGTGTGGCAGCAAGCGCATATTAGTGAGTATTAAGTTCTAAAGTTTTTGGCTGTAATTGAAAATCTAATTTCATATAAAAACATTTATCCGTAAGTTGATTATATAATTTAACAATTCAAGGTGCTGTTTATGAAAAAGTTTTTTATCTATTCTTTGTTGTTGGTTTTATCCTTGCTTTACTTGTCATGCAGTAAGGATAGTAATCCTGTTAATAACACTCCCTCAGATAAGCCGTCGGCTGAAATTATCTCCCCCGCAAATAATTCCGTTGTTTCGGACTCTACAACAATTGAAGTTAAAGCTACAGATGACAAAGGCATTACTCGTGTTGAAATATTTATTGATGATTTATTGGTAACAAAACTACTAACCGCACCTTACAAA
>CAIWTC010000097.1 GCA_903915485.1 uncultured Ignavibacteriales bacterium
ATGAAAATAAATTTCTTCTATAAATAATATGGATTCATTTGCCGCTGAAGGCTACATTCAGGCAAGGAAATTAGCCAAAAGTCATTACGAAAACTTTCCGGTGGTTTCGGTATTCATCAAAAAAACACTTCGCAATGATGTGGCTATCGTTTACTGGTTCGCAAGAACCGCTGATGATATTGCCGACGAAGGAAACAACTCCCCGGATGAAAAAGTAAATCTACTTAATAAATTTGAATCTGATTTTATCCGGACTATTTCGGGCAATCCTAAAAACCCGCTTGAAGCAGCGCTTTTACATACTATTAATACTCACTCATTATCTACAAAAGATTTTCTAAATCTACTTTCGGCATTCAAACAGGATATCACCGTAAACCGTTATGAGTCAATGGACTTACTTTTAGATTACTGCTCCCGCTCGGCTAATCCGGTTGGTAGAATAATATTGGATTTGCACGGTATAAAAGACGAAAACCTAAAGTTGCTTTCCGATAAAATTTGTACCGCACTTCAGTTGACTAACTTCTGGCAGGATGTTTCCGTCGACTTCTTAAAAAACAGAATTTATGTTCCCAAACTTGAGCTTTCAAGATTCGGAGTCTTCAGCGATGACATTTCATCAACAATTGACACCGCCACTTTTAAGGAATGCATTAAGTATTTATGCTTTTATACAAATAATATGTTTAAAGAAGGGCAGAAACTTGTACGGCAACTGCCCCAACCGCTCCGATACGAAATTGCCTGGACAGTAAACGGGGGCAAAAATATATTAGAAAAAATAAGAAAAATTGATTATAATGTATTTCGAGAAAGAGTAACTTTATCGAAATTAGATTATTTAGGATTAGCAGTATTATCTTTATTAAATGAATAACGAATCAGCAAATTCAATTTCTAAAAACAGCAAGAGCAGTTTTTATTATGCATTCTCCTTGCTTCCAAAAGCAAAGCGCAACGCTATGAATATTGTGTATGCCTTCTGCAGAAAAACTGATGACATTGTTGATGAAGGTAATGAACCGCCCGCTATCAAAGAACGCCTTTTAACACAGTGGCGTGTTGAGTTGGAAAAATCTTTTCGAAATGAATCCCAATACCCGCTTCTTAATAAAGTATCTGAAACCGTTAAACAGTTTAACATCCCCGTGGACCTTTTGTTTGAATTAATAAAAGGCATGGAGATGGACATTGAGCACAAACGCTTCAAAAACTTTGAAGAACTAAGGCTTTACTGCTTTAGAGCCGCATCCACCGTGGGTTTGATGTGCATTGAGATTTTTGGCTACAAGCACGAGTCGGCAAGACTTTTTGCCGAGAACCTTGGTATCGCACTTCAGTTAACTAACATACTCCGCGACATAAGTAAAGATGCACAAAACGGAAGAATCTATCTCCCCATGGATGAACTTGCCGCATTCAACTATTCCGAAGATGACTTATTAAACTCCAGATACAACGCGAACTTCATCGCACTTATGGAGTTTCAGGCAAAACGCGCAAAAGAATATTTTGACCTTGCAACTTCGCAACTCAACAGGGAAGACAAAGCATCCATGTTTGCAGCAAGGGCAATGCAGCATATATATTACAGAAACCTTGAACGCATAGTTCAGAAGAAATATGATGTCTTCAA
>CAIWTC010000098.1 GCA_903915485.1 uncultured Ignavibacteriales bacterium
AATAAAGATGATATCGATTTCGAACGCCCTCTTACAAATTTAGTTTGGATTACTTCAATCTCATCTATCATTGTTACATTTGTAGCAAGCAAGATGTTGATTGGTAATTTACCTGCTAACTTATGGATTATCCTTTCAGTTATTATCAGCTGCGGAACATTAGGCGGTGCGTTAATTCCTGAATTCACAAAAATATTTACAAGCCCTAAATCAAAGCATGTCAACGAAATCGTTGAATCAGGCAGAGAAGGCGGCGCTTCATTAACAATTCTTTCAGGATTAGTTGCGGGTAACTTCAGCGCATTCTGGCAGGGATTAGTTTTCTTCTTCCTGATGTTAATTTCTTATCTTGCATCAACATACATTCCTGCAAACATGATTATGTATGCTCCTATCTTCGCATTTGGTTTGGTTGCTTTCGGCTTGCTCGGAATGGGACCTGTTACTATTGCTGTTGATAGCTATGGACCTGTAACAGACAACGCTCAATCAATTTATGAGCTTTCACTTATTGAAACTATCCCTAACATTGCTAAGGAAGTTGAAAAAGATTTCGGTTTCAAACCTGATTTCGATAAAGCTAAACACTACCTTGAAGCAAATGACGGTGCAGGTAATACATTCAAAGCAACTGCTAAACCGGTTCTTATCGGTACCGCGGTTGTAGGTGCTACAACAATGATTTTCTCATTGATTCTGGTTATCAAAAGCACACTTGGTGTTGACCCTGAACAAATTCTCAGCTTATTAAATCCATATTCATTGCTCGGCTTTATCATGGGCGGCGCGGTGATTTATTGGTTTACAGGCGCATCAATTCAGGCTGTATCAACAGGTGCTTATAAGGCAGTTGAATACATCAAAAAGAATATTAACCTTGATGCTAATGCAAGTCAGAGCGCTTCAATTGAAACATCAAAAGAAGTTGTTAAGATTTGTACACAGTACGCACAAAAAGGTATGTTCAATATCTTTATCGCTATTTTCAGTTTCGCTTTAGCTTTCGCATTCTTCTCAGCACCTCGCGGATTTAATTCAGCAGAAGTGAAAAATGCCAATAATGTTAAAACTGAACAAATGGGTATGGCATGTGCTAAACCTATGTCAGATTCATGCAAGTTAGCTTGCGAAAAAGCAGGCATGGCAAAAGAAGATTCTTGTGCTAAATGCGAAGCAAATGAAAAAGCTGATAAATGTCCGGGTATGGCTTCTATGAGCAAATGCGAAGGCAAAGAAGGCATGTGCGATGATTCAAAAGAATGTAAAGAAGTTAAAGCAGCAGGTGTTCCTGCTCTTAGCGATGCAAACAAAAAAGCAGCACAGCCTGTTTCTTTGTTCATCAGCTTCTTGATTTCAATCGCAGTGTTCGGATTATTCCAGGCAATCTTTATGGCTAATGCAGGCGGTGCTTGGGACAATGCTAAAAAAGTAGTTGAAGTTGACCTTAAAGAAAAAGGAACTCCGCTTCATGCTGCAACCGTTGTCGGCGATACTGTCGGTGATCCATTCAAAGATACATCATCTGTTGCAATGAACCCAATCATTAAGTTCACAACTTTGTTTGGATTATTGGCAATGGAAATTGCAATATCAGAAAGATTCAGAGACATCGCTATTTATATCGGCGGAGTGTTCTTTGTAATCGCTTTGGTTTTTGTTTGGAGATCATTCTACAAGATGAGAATTAGAGACTAATCTTTTAATTTTCATTATCATTTTAATCGGCAGGATTCGAAAGGGTTCTGCCGATTTTTTTTGTAGGACTAATCTCTGCCTGTCTGCCGGTTAGGCAGGGTTCATCCATAATATTATTAACCTAAATTAAATTTAAAAATATGTGCAGAAAATAGTTTGCCAAAAAGAAACAATTCACAGAATCGTTATACATTTGTAGAACTAATTTTATGATATTCAGGTTTAAATGAATAAGAGTACATGTAAAGAATAAGTAATAAATAAAAATGAAATTACAGTCAGACAGAATAAATAAATCACCTCAATTCCGGGAGGGTAAATTCCGAAATGTGAATGAATGGATAATGCCCCCGATGTACAAGCAGTTGGGGCTTTTCTGGGATTTTATTTTTGAAGGGAAGCAACGAAAGCCAAACAAAGTGCTGCCATACAAACAGGTGGATTTATCCTACTTCAATGGCATGTCAAAAAATAATTTGAATGCAACATGGCTTGGACATTCATCATTGATGATAAATATTGACGGTCATAAAATTCTAACTGACCCGGTTTTTGAATCTAAGGTTTCTGCTTTTGGTCCTTGGCGGTTTAACGGGAAAGTTCCTTTAGATATTTCAAAACTGACCGAAATAAATGTAGTAATAATTTCACATAATCATTATGACCACTTAAATAAATTTTCAATTCTGAAAATCAAGGACAGGGTTAGGAAATTTATAACTACTTTAGGCATTGCTAAATTGCTTATTAAGTGGGGAGTTTCTTCAGAGAAAATTATCGAATTAGACTGGAATGAAGAATGTGAAGTAGACTCTGAACTATCAATTACGGCGGCACCATCACAGCATTTCTCGGGAAGAAGTTTATTTGATAGAGATGAAACGCTGTGGGCATCGTGGGTCATTAAAGGGTTAAATCATAAAGTGTTTTATAGCGGAGACTCCGGGTATTTTGATGGTTTCAAAACCATCGGCGAAAAGTATGGTCCGTTTGATATGACATTCCTGGAGTGTGGCGCATATAATGAAAGATGGCATCATATACATATGTTCCCCGAAGAAACTGTTCAGGCACACATAGATTTGAAAGGAAAAGTTCTTCATCCGATACATTGGGGAACATTTAATCTAGCGTTCCATCCATGGTACGAACCGATGCAAAGACTTAGCGCGGCGGCAGAGCAAAATAATGTTATTATTACTACTCCTATTGTTGGAGAAACTAGTGTATTTGAGGGTGAGTTGAAAACATTGAAGTGGTGGGTGGATAATTATGAGTGATGAACCGCCATGTCTGCCGAACAGGTAGTCTAACCAGATGGGTTGGATTATTAATTATGAAACAAGCAAAATTTATTTGCAGATTTCGCCAATTAATAAAACGCGAAATCATATTTCTCGCAAAGACGCTAAGGCCGCAAAGTTATATAGTAGAAAATTAATTTAGGAAAATGTTATGAGTAAAGAAAAATGGGATAGTTCGAATATCCCAAGC
>CAIWTC010000099.1 GCA_903915485.1 uncultured Ignavibacteriales bacterium
GCCTCAGGAACTACAGTATGGTTTGTGTAAGCGAAAGTTTTGACTGTTAATACCCATGCTTCATCCCATCCTAGTCCTTCTTTATCCATAAGAATGCGCATTAATTCAGGAATTGCTATAACCGGATGAGTATCATTCAACTGAATTGCGATTTTATCTGCAAATTCCTTAAAAGATGAATGATTAATTTTATACTTTCTGATTATATCCTGTAAAGATGCCGAAACAAAAAAGTATTGCTGTTTTAATCGTAAGTATTTGCCTTTTTTATACGAGTCGTTCGGGTATAATACTTTCGATATATTCTCACTCATATTCTTCTGCTCAACAGCGGCAAGATAGTTCCCCGAATTAAAATCCTTGAAACTAAATTCCTGTGTAGCCCTAGCCTGCCAAAGGCGTAAATTATTAACAGTATTGTTCTTATATCCCGGGACAGGGACATCATAAGCCGTAGCTAAAATATCATCAGTCTCGACCCAATTGAATTTTAATTTGCGGTCTCCATCAGGAGCAACTTCAACTCTACCATAAAACTGAACTCTGTAGTTTAAGTCGCGTCTGTGAATTTCCCAAGGGTTCCCATAAGTTAACCAATTGTCAGGCTGCTCGATTTGGGCGCCATGTTCAATTTCTTGCTTGAATATTCCATATTCATATCTGATTCCATAGCCAAAAGCGGGCAATTCAAGTGAAGCCATCGAATCTAAAAAGCATGAAGCTAATCTACCAAGACCACCATTGCCCAAACCCATATCTTTTTCTAATTCTAGTAAGTCTTCTAATATGAACCCGTCATCCTCGATAATCTTTTGACATTCCTGATAGTAATCAAGATTGATTAACGCATTGCCAAGAAGTCTTCCCATGAGGTATTCGAGTGAAAAATAAAAAACTCTTTTCACATCCTGTATCTTATAAACATGCTGTGTTCTTAACCACTTTCTGATTAGCCTATCTCGAATTGACATAGATAGCGAAAAATAGAAGTCATCCGGTTTTGCAGTGAATCTATCGCGAACAAGCATAAACTCAAGATGCTCTGCGAATTGATTCGAAAGGGAATAACTCTCAGCAGTTTCACTGTCTGTGAAAAACAACGATGAGGATGATTTTTTTGACATTTTGTTACTTATTTTTTATAATAAAAATATTTTTCAAGTTTACTCAGGGGAATAGCTAACTTATCTTTTTCTGAAACAATAGGGTTTGGGTTCTGCCAGTCTATACCAATTTCAGAGTCGTTATAGAGTAAAGCTCTTTCATCGACTTTGCTATAAACATTGGTGCATTTATAGTGGAAAATAGTATCGTCGGAAAGTACTGAAAACCCATGAGCGAAGCCCACAGGAATATAAAGTTGGTAATGATTTTGTTCGGAAAGTACAACAGAATAATACTTGCTAAAGGTAGGGGAGCCGACACGCAAATCAACTACTACATCAAGAACCGAGCCTTTTATGACCTGGCAAAGTTTGCCTTGGGCTTTTTCGCCAACCTGAAAGTGGAGCCCTCTAAGTGTATTTATACAAGATTTAGAAATATTATCTTGA
>CAIWTC010000100.1 GCA_903915485.1 uncultured Ignavibacteriales bacterium
TAACAAATTAAATTAGAGAAAGATGTTATGAAAAAATTAGTTTTATCAGCAGCGTTAATATTATTAATAGCGGCACAAAGTTTATCCGCACAGGATTCATCAGGAAACGGAAAATCATTCGGCATTCCTTCCTCAAAATATGGAATTGGCTTTGGCAACTCTTATGAGTTTACCGGTATCCGGTTTAATTTAGCCGATGAAGATACAAAAGAATTAAATGGGATAAATTTTACCCTTTGGTTCAAGTTTGCCAAGAACATGGAATCAGAAGTTAACGGAATATCGCTGGGAATAATTCCCACAGGCGGCTCAATGCATCCGGTAAACATTGGGGTTCTTGGTGTTGGCACTCATCATAATATTTATGGATTAAACCTTGCCGGAGTCGTCATAGGTTCAGGGGGAAATATTGGCGGGCTTTCAATTGGCGGACTTTTGGTAATGGCTGACTCTCATCTATCAGGGTTGATTATTTCAGGAATAGGAGTCGGCGGGATGAAATCAACTAACGGAATTGCTATAAGCGGAATTGCACTTGGGTCGGAAGGCAACATTAACGGATTGGCAGTAAGCTCATCATATATGGAATGCGGACAAAACTTTCGCGGGATTGGCGCAACCGCAGGATATCTTGAAGCAAAAAACTTCTATGGAATTGCCGCAGCAGGTTACTCAACAATAAATCAAATGAATGGCTTATCAATCGCACTCTTTAACAACGCGCAAGAACTGCACGGAGTACAAGTGGGTATTCTTAATCACGCAGAAAATAATTCTTCATGGACAAAATGGCTGCCGTTTATTAATATGAATTTCAGCGGTGCGGGTAATTAAGATTTTCCAAGACTTATTAAATATTATTTAATAAGCCATTCAACAGCCTTTTCAGAATTTTCAAATATCTTTACGTTATATCCCTGATTGAAACAGGCAGTTTCATAAAACCTTACATCTTCCGCGGTTGATTGCATCTGCGGAAGAATCAATGCTTCCTTAAATCCGCCAGGCACACCTACGGATTTATATAAGGAAATCAATGCATACAAATCAAATACTGAATGTCCGCCCACCATTTCCGAGCAATCTGCAAAAAAAAGTTTTATAGTATACTCCTTAGCAAGCGCCACTGCTTCTATAAGTGCATTATAGAGTTCTTTTGGTGATACCGTTCCCGAATAAATTAAATTTATTATTTCTCCACTTTCACTCAAGCTAATACTATACGGCATGTTAACCTCGATTAAAATTAATTCTATTCACTGACTTTGCTTTTTTTAGCAATGTTATTATCGAATAAAAATAAAAAATATTTAGCGTCGCTGTTTAAGTTAACAATTTAAATTGAATTATGGTTACTTCCCGCTTATACTATACCCATAAAAAAAATGGCCGCCCTCTCAGGCAGCCATCTAATAATCTTCCGGCAATAATACTTAATACCTACTTAAGTAAAATTAATTTTTTGCTTTGAACCATCGTGCCCGAACTTAATTTATAAATATACATACCGCTCGGCAGCCCGTCCGCATTAAATACAGCCGTATGAACTCCGGCCTGCTGATATTCATCTACCGGAGTTGCAAGCAGTTCACCTGTAATTGCGTATATACTTAAAGTTATTTTTGCCGCATTAGGTATAGAGTATTCAATCCGGGTCGAAGGATTAAACGGATTAGGATAGTTCTGCTCAAGCATCATTGATGAAACCCTTGCAGAAGTTTCTCCACTCACCCCCGAAGGAGTTTTTCCGGTATGACCATACAATCCCGTGCCAGTTCCTGCAAGCAGTTCATCATAATAAAGAAAGTTGATTCTTGTTCCAGTCGGATAAGTATACCCAAGTTTCCACGCTGCTGCGCCAAGAGGTAAATAGTAAATTTCATTATCGACTGCGGTGTAAAGTGTGTCAACACCAAGCGTTACTGCATACCCCTGTTTACCGGTTACAAACGGAAACCCCGAAATTGTAACAGGAGTCCATTTATTAGTTGTCTTTATTGGTTTATAATATACTATCGGATGATTTATAGATGCATCTGTTCCACTTGCGTAAACTGTATCTCCCGTTGTGCTTACGTATAAATCACGTATGGTTGCAACTATAAGAGAACCGGTACTTGTTCCACCGGCATTCATATCCTGTGCTGCTGTCCACGTCGCACCGTTCTTTACTAATCTATATACACTTCTTCCCTGCGGACTGCTTATGTCATAAGATACTCCGATGTATGCTACAGTATCAGTTCCTTCAAGGTTAAATGCGATGTCATAAACATCCACATCTTTCCCGACTGTTGCAGATTCAAGAAGCAGTTGATTCCACGTTGCACCTGCGTCGTGCGAATAGAAGATTCCCCCTTCATCAACATCATCAATGTAATATCCGGCAAAAACTATGTTCTCATTGTATTTGCAGATTTCAATCGCTTCAACACGGCAGTTGATTCCGCTATAATTGTACGGAGCAGATTCAGCAGTGAAAACCCTGCTCCATGTCGCACCGCTATCTACTGTTTTATAAACTCTTACATTGCCCGCGTATGCAACAGCACTGTTTGTGGGACTCATATCAACCGAAAAATATGGGGAGCCGTCATTATTAGGAAACATTGCCTTCGACCAAATAGGTGAGGTGAGATAGCTTGTAACCTTTCTTACTCCTGACTTTGAAGCCAGGTACGCCGTGTTCTTATCTGTTGACATATCAAAGTCCTCAACTTGAACCGCTTCAACACCGCCGTCTATTTCAAAAATCTTTTCGCCGCGGTTGCGTGATGCACCGATGCCCTGGTCCGTTGTCATGTAAACAACATCAGAGTTTACCGGGTCAACAAAAACATTACCATCGTTAGGATGAGTTTCCAGTCCGCCAACCTGACCGAAATCCAGCCATGCACCGGCATTTCCATTATTAGTATTATACGACTTTGCCCAATATATATAGTAAGACGCGGCAGTTCCTGAGTATGCAATATTTTTTCCCGGAACTCCGCTTATTCCTGTTGCGTATTCTGTCCAGGTTATCTCATCATCGGTATATGCTAACGTCTTAGCAACACCTGAACTTCTGCCGGTAAATATTCTGCCGTCAGGTCCAATTCCAAAAGACACCCATTTATAAGTTGCGGAAAGGGTTGTTGGACTTATATCTGTGAATGTAGTTGCCGCATTAACTGCAGAATAAATGGAAGATGATTTCAAAATCAGCGGTGCAGTTCCTTCACCAAAAACATACAGCCTATTGTTAGCAGGGTTGACAATTATCTGCGGCTGCTGAATTGCCGGCAACGTGATACCCGCACCCCCCGATGTGAATACACCCAATGCATTAACAGTTCCGTAATAAAGTTTCCCGCTCATTATATAGAATAAATAATCACCCTTAGTGAAAACTGCATTAACCGCACCCGGCACAACTATTGTAACCGAGGATGAAGTTGTTGATGCTTCGAGCAATCCGGAATTGTGTGCAGCAAAAAGATATCCTGACCCCGCGTGAGGTGCTATCTGCTGAATTCCGCTTCCATAATTATCATCTGCGCCTAGTCCCGGCATCACTGTGAAATTTGAAAATATTGCAGACACAGGCAAATTGGTCACGTCAGTATAAAATACAGAGTTGGCGCTTTCGGTAGAAATAAACAACCTAGTGCTTGTTGAGCTTAGCTGATATCCCTTGATATCATTAATCCGTCCGCCGTAAACATTCTCAACCCTAGGGGCGCTGAGCTGTGCAAAAAGCGTCAGATTAATAATTATAGCTAACATAGTTATACGAATCATATTTAACCTTTATTTATTTTATTATATTTTAATTTCAAAATTGATGTCTTAATTAAATAATATTCCGCGGTGGAAATTGTTTGCCAAATCACAATTGATGCTAGGTAGGGCATAGGTAGTGGTAATTGTGACTGCAGTCACAAATTCATTGACGCTGAATAATATAAATACGTAAATTCTTTTACCTCATTACCAACGGCAAATAAAATCTACTCATTCTTATTTCCTCACAATAATTTGATTAAGAAGGTTTTCCCAAAATTTTTAGAATTTTTATTCCCTTCTAACTACCAATATTCTTCACTCGTCGGTTACTGCCTTCACTTACCTCTATTTCCTTGCCGCTATTAATCTTTACACTATCATGTTTTTATATTTCAATAAATTATTATTTATCTGAGGCTCAAAACTTATTTCCGGTAGATAAAATTATAGGGAGGTGTATATATGAAATCAGGGTGTTTTTTCTAGTATATACTCTTCCGGAGTTAAACTATTTCTGTCAATTTTCGATAATACATTCAAAGTTAATAGAAATGAAAAAACTAAACATATATCTCGTATTGCCAATTCTCCTCATGCTATGCGGATGTTCTACTGTAATGAACTCCACTACGCAGGAAATTGAAATCATATCCACTCCCCCAAACGCCAAACTCACCATTGACGGCAGGCGTTTCGGCACCACCCCGCAGATTGTGAACATAGAACGCGGATCAAACCACACCGTAAAACTCGAACTTCCGGGTCACGACTCCTACGAAATCCTATTAACCACAAAACTTTCCGACTGGGTATGGCTAAATGCACTCAATGGATTTATCCCGGGATTTACAATTGACTTCCTCAACGGAGCAATGTACAACCTGCACCCAAGCAGTTTGAATATACCACTAACTATACTGCCGGAACCCAAACCGCCGGTTAAAAAATAGTTGTTGAGTTAGCAAAGAGTTACATCACTTTGCCGCCATAACAAGGCAAGTTAATCCTCTGTTGGTGAGAAAATTTTAATAAACAACCAACACCAATTCAAAGTGTTCCAAAATTAATCGTGCATTAAACGAAATCTTTTGTTAATTTTAGTCTATAAGTTTGAAAATTTAATTCACTAGATGATTTAACAGTTAGATAAGGAGGACCATTATGCCTACTACACAAGAAAATTTAAGTAATGCTTTTGCCGGCGAGAGTCAGGCTTTCCAAAAATACACCGCGTTTGCAAAGAAAGCCGAAAAAGACGGATTTCCGAATGTAGCAAAACTTTTTGCAACTACTGCCGAAGCTGAAAAAATTCATGCTGCCGGTCATTTAAACGCCCTTGACGGAGTCGGCTCAACTGCGGATAATCTTAAAGCAGCAATCGGTGGAGAGACTTATGAGTTTACAGAAATGTATCCCCCAATGCTTGCACAGGCTGAAGCCGAAGGTCACAAAGCAAAAAGAATGTTTGACTATGCAGTAAAGGCTGAAGCAGTTCACGCAGAAATATACAAGATGGCGCTCGAAGCAGTAGCAGCAGGAAAAGATTTAGAAATCAGCGACATATATCTCTGCCCGGTTTGCGGACATGTAGAATACGGCGTTCCTGACAAGGCATGCCCAATCTGCGGACTTCCTGCAGCCAAGTATGTAAAAGTAGCGTAGCAATTATTAATTATGAGTCATGAATTATTAAAGAATTCATGACTTGCAATTGCACTAGATTAGAAGCAAAAATCCGGATATTTTTGTGGATGTAAAACCCAAGGATATTGTAGCAAGAATCTTTAAGTATTCCGTTAATGTGATTTTGTTTTGCAAGGAATTAGTGAAGACAAATCGTGAATTTGTTTTATCTAAACAGTTGATTCGTTCTGCGACTTCAATTGGAGCTAATGTTCGTGAAGCACAAAATGCGGAAAGTAAACAGGATTTTATTCACAAGATGGGTATTGCTCAAAAAGAAGCAGATGAAACAGTGTATTGGTTGGATTTAATTTCTGCAACCGAAAATATTAGATCGGAATTGATTGAACCTATAAAACAAGAATCAAAAGAGATTCTGAAAATCATTCGCACAATAATTCTTAACACAAAAAAGAATCTCAATCCAAGATAAATATTTCATAAATTGAAGCTATTAATTTTCATAATTAATAATTCATAACTCATAATTATTTACGCCCCGGTAGCTCAGTGGATAGAGCGTCGGTTTCCTAAACCGTAGGTCGGAGGTTCAAGTCCTCTCCGGGGTACTCTGTATCTAATAAATAACACAACTATATCCAGCAAATTCCTTTATTACATTTTGTGTAAATATTAAAGCACACTTAATATTATTATGACAGACCAAATATTTTTCAAGGTTTTTGCTAATGTATTCAATGTATGTCTTGTAAATCAATTTTGCAATCACCCACACTTCCGAGATAGATATTTAGAAAAAAGTCATAGGAAAACTTATTATGAACCGAATAACTTTTAATTATCTTATAGCCTTATTACTGATTACTTCAGTCAGTCTATCCGCGCAGATAAAAAGAATTGTAAATGTCACAAACAGTAAAGAGTTTGTTAATGCGCTGCAAGATTTAAAAGAATGGGACAGGATAAATGTTCTGCCCGGCGAATATGACTTTCAAAAAAGAATGACAGTTTCAGTTGCCGCAACAGAAAGACTCCCAATCACAATTTCCGCCAAAGAACCGGGTAAAACAATTATAAAGAATCAATCTTGGTTGATATTTAAGAATTCATCTTACATCACCATCGAAGGGTTTGATTTTCAAAGCACAGACGGTCCTGTTATAGAACTGCTAGGGTGTAATAATATTAGAATAACCAACAACACTTTTCATCTTAAAGAAACTGTTCCTTCAATTTGGGTGATGATAAAAGGGGACTCGGACCTCAAAAAAAACACCAGTCACCACAACCGTGTTGACCATAACCTATTCGAAAACAAAAAACTGCTCGGCAACTTTGTTACTATTGAAGGAGTTCAGTCACCAGAGTTTCAAGTTTCACAACATGACAGAATCGATAACAACTATTTCCGCAATATCGGTCCGCGCGTGGAAAATGTTCTTGAAGCAATCCGCGTCGGATGGGCAGATATTTCAATGTCAAGCGGATTCACAGTCATAGAGAAAAACCTTTTTGAAAAATGCGACGGCGACCCTGAAGTAGTATCAGTTAAATCTTCCGATGACACTATCCGTTACAATACTTTCAGAGAATGCCTTGGAGTGCTTTCACTGAGGCACGGCAACCGTTCTTATGTTGACGGAAACTTTTTCCTTGGCAACGGAAGAACCGGAACATTCCTTGACAGTACCGGAAAAACTTGGACACTAGGCACAGGCGGCATCCGTTTCTACGGCGACAATATGAAAATCGTAAACAACTATTTTGAGGGCCTGACAGGTCAGAAGTGGGATGCATCTTTAGCCCTCACAAGCGGCAACACCGATTACGGAATGGGAATGCCCCTTACGAAACACTACCGCGCAAGATATACTGTTGTTGCTTTCAACACTTTTATTAACAATGTCAGTAACATAGAGGTTGGATATGACGGCGACGGATTTCAGGGTAATTGGTGGAGACTCCCTCCTGTAGAAATTACTGTAGCAAATAATATTGTAGTCGGCAGCAACGGTGATTTAGTAAAAGTTTTTCAAGAGCCCATCAACTCAACCTGGATTGGCAATGTCGTTTCTCCAAAAGATAACAAAGCCTTTAACAGACAATTTAATGAAAATGAAGTCGCAGTTGCAGACCCGCAACTTACATTGATTGATGGAATTTGGCGATTGACTAAAGTAAGTCCTGCAAGAGGCAGAGCGTTGGGGAATTTTCCTTATGTGTCAAACGATGTTGACGGGCAAGCGCGTACAAACCCTAAAGACTTGGGTTGTGACCAGGTATCAGATTCCCCCTCAGTAAATAAACCGTTGACTAAAAATGATGTCGGTCCGGATTGGATTAATTTTAAATAGTATAGAAAATAGTTATATTAGCAAGAATATTTTGTAACTATTACTATGACTAAACAAGAACTTATTCACAGACTTCAAGAGATTGAATGGGAGGACTTCGAAGTAAAGGAAGCCGCTCATGGTCTTCCTAAAAACAGCTGGGATACAGTAAGTGCATTTTCAAATACTGTTGGCGGATGGATTATTTTTGGCATCAAAGAATCCAATAAAAGGTATGAGGCAACAGGGCTTTCAAATCCATCAAAAATCGAACAAGATTTTACGACCGCACTGAGGGGAGACAAATTTAATGTTAAGATGAATCCTGTTTGTAAAAAATATGATTTTGATGGGAAAATAGTTCTTGCCTTTTATATATCAGTATCAGATAAAAAACCTGTTTATTTTAATTCTCTAATAAATACTTTTATCCGCACAGGCAGCGGCGACCAAAGAGCAACTAAAGAAGAAGTTGATTCTATGTATCGGAACCAGGCATTCGGTACTCAAACAGATAAAACAATTTTTAACTCCGACATCTCCTGGTTAGATAATTTTTCATTGGTAAGTTACCGTGATTATATCCGCCGTAACAATCCTTCACATATTTATAATAGTCTAACAGATATAGAATTTCTTGAGAAACTAAGAGTTTCAATAGACGGAAAGATTTCTTACAGCGGATTATTTTTTCTTGGAAAAAATGAAAAGATACAATCTGTCATTACCGACTTTCGCATTGATTATTTTGAGATTCCGGGGGTCAGTTACTCGGACGCAAAAACGCGATATACTTTCCGCCTAGGTGAACATGAAAATATCTGGCAATATTATTTTGCTATCTTTAACCGATTAGCCCGGCAAATAGAATTGCCATTTAAACTTCAGGCTGATGGTTCCTCTACAACAGATTATCCATATTTGGAGGCTCTTCGCGAAGCATTAGTGAATCTACTTCAGCATACCGAATATTTTAGTCCGATGAAACCGAGGATCCGTTCATTCTTTGACCGAATTGAATTTTTTAATTCGGGTTCGTTACCAAGACCTTTAGAAACCATTATTGCGGAGGATATTTCCTTACCGCGAAATGGAATAATTGCTAAACTCTTCAGAGTTGCTAATCTATCCGAGAATGGAGGCTACGGTTTCGAAAAAATGCTAAAAGGGTGGAAAACCTATAATAACACCGCCCCCCAATATACAGCAGATATAGATTCCTTTAAGGTTACATTTAACACCTTAAAAGAGGATATAAACAGTAATGCTGATGCTCAGGATAAAGAAAAAGGTGGCCAAACGGGTGGCCAAACGGGTGGCCAAAGAGAACAGTTACCAAAAATAACACCAAAGCAATTCAATGTGCTGAGTTTAATTTCAGCAAATCCTTCAATTACCCGAAAAGAACTTTCCGAAGTTTTAGGAATTAATGAATCTGCAGTACGGAAATATTTTGATGTGTTAAAGAAAAAAGGCGTACTTGAACGAATGGGAAAAACAACAGATAGTTATTGGAAAATACTTATTAACCCTGACGAATTTAAAGATTAATCTGCTAACTTCTTGATGGCATAAATTGTTCTACCAGAACAAAAATAAACGCCTACTATTTATCCATCTCAAGACAAAACAACTGCTGCCCGTTCAATTCAGTTTTCTCGAAACCCATTTTGCCGAGATAACTGTCGTGTTTGGCATTACCGGATTCGCAATAGATTTTCTTAACCTGTTTCTTTGAGAAAATATTTTTGTAAACATACTTCCCTATTTTCAAATCACGGTATCCGGGGATTACATAATCTAGATGAATGAATAAACTTTCGTGGTCATGTTCTTCCGCAAGAATAAGTCCTGCCGGAATTGAGTTTCTTAAAATAAAAAATACTGTAGTGTCTTTAACGGGGCTGTATGAAAAAGAGGGGAGATACTTTGTGATATCTTCTTTGTGGAAATCAAGGAAGTACTCCAAGTATTCGGAATCATGCATTACTTCCAATATACGGAAAAACTCTTCCGCCTTGAAAATATCCCAAATGTAATAAAGGTCAACAACGGCAATGAATCCGTTAAGCACTCCCACGGGAATTGCGTGAACCATAAAACCATATATCGAAAATATCGCGGCACCGACAAAATTAATAACACGCAGTTTAACAATTCCGCTCATCATGAGCGAAACCGCAACAAGCACCGAACCTATATAGCCGATAATTTCTGCTGTTTGAATAGTAACTCCAAGAATAATAAATACTAAACTCTAAAATACGGATAATTAAGAGAGCATAAAAGTAAGGGTGCCATTAGCCGTCGTTGTATTCCCACCAAAATATTTGTAATTTCTTTAATAGATTTAGTTGAAATATTTAATCCCGAAAGAATTATATGGTATTGCTGAACGAAACAGAAGCAAGAGCAATCGGCTCACTTATTGAAAAAGAGTTTACAACTCCGGAATATTATCCGCTGACATTGAATGCGCTGGTAAACGCATGCAGTCAGAAGTCAAACAGGGAACCCGTTGTTCAGTATGATGATACTGCGATAAGTTCAGCAATTGAAAGTCTGCGAGAAAAGAAATTTGTGATTCGCATTACCGGCGCCGATATCCGCGTACCGAAGTATCGCGAAATATTTACAGAGCACTATAATTTTTCACAGGAAGAGATTGCCGTTGTTACTGTACTTTTGCTTCGCGGACCCCAAACTCCAGGGGAGATTAGAACCAGAACAGGCAGACTTCATGAATTTGCAAACCCCTCCGAAGTTATGGCGGTTCTTGATAAACTAATTAGTCGGGAAGGCGATGCGATGGCAGTAAAACTCCCCCGTCAACCCGGGAAGGATGCAAGGTATATGCATCTGTTTTGCGGTGAACCGGTAATTTCAGAGACTCCTGTTGAGGTTAGTCCAAACACTGAGGCTCGAATTATCCTTTTAGAAAGTGAAATTAGTACTTTACGCAATGAAATAGAAGGCCTTAAGGAACAGTTTAGAGATTTTAAGAAGCAGTTTGAATAAGCTTATATTAATGATGTTCAACAGTCTCCATCTCTACAAATGATGGTACATTTCCTTGTATTATAAGGTCAGAGTCTATCTTCTCTAATGAAATTAATCACACTTGCAACCGCAATAAACATGACAATACTTCCTACTTTTCTTTAATCGAATGATCTGGAAACATGTTTTCGCCTGACCATATTTTCTTGCCGGTCCAAGGTGCTTCAGGAGATGACCAAAACTCATCATCAATCGGCAGTCCAAGCGGCAAAAAACCTACAGAGCATAAATATAAACTGCCTGTTGAAATATAACCCTCAGCGATATCTTTTTGATGTCCGCAAAATCCTATTTGCAGCCAGCCTTTATCATCAAAAGTTCCGGATGCTTCCATTGTTCTTTTGATTACTGCAGTCAAAGCACATCGGACCTGCGCCGGTTTTATTTCCTGAGGTAATTTCTTCATTAGTGAAATATGACCCAGCAATTGAAAAACGCCGACTCTATACCCCAATGACCTGCCGATTGCAGGGAAGGTTCCTTCGGGAGAAATTAATCTTTCCTGTATAGCGGCGTATCTTTGACCGCGAACCAGACACTTATCATATTCTCTACCCAAGTCGA
>CAIWTC010000101.1 GCA_903915485.1 uncultured Ignavibacteriales bacterium
GAAGAAAGCACATATCGCTGTGTTCGTGCAGGAATATTTCCCCTGACAAAATTTGTGCAATGTAGGGAATAAGCGTTATGGAAAATTTGGGGTATGAATAAACTGAAGGTGTTAGCCTTTTCAAAGGGGTGATGTATATGTTCAGTTCTTCTTTTATTTCTCGAATTAAGGCGTCGGATTCGTTTTCCATTTCCTCAATCTTCCCGCCGGGGAATTCCCACTTTAGCGGAAGGGACATAGTGCTGCTCCTTTGAACGCATAATATTTTGCCGTCCTGAATAATAACAGCACAAACCACATTAATCATAAATCAGATTGCCTGAATTACACTTCATCATCGGGGGCAGCGAGTTCGCCTGCTGTCAGCACTGTGCTTGATTCGCCTTCCGCCATCTCTTCCACGCTTCTAAGAGTCCTTTGAATTTTCTTGGTGCGGGCACCGACCAGGTTTTCAATCTCATCATTAGCCTGATTTATTTTTGTCTGCGCCTTAATGAGTACATCGCCGAATTTTTGAAATTCTGTTTTCACCGCGCCTAATACTTTCCAAACTTCGCTGCTTCGTTTTTCTATTGCAAGAGTTCGGAAACCCATCTGCAAACTATTAAGTATGGAGACTAATGTTGCAGGCCCTGCAACGGTTACTTTATGAATTCTAAATAAATCCTCAATCAAAGATTGACGACGAATTACTTCTGCGTATAATCCTTCGATAGGCAGAAACATAATTCCAAAGTCAGTAGTATTAGGCGGGTCCAAATACTTTTCTGAAATATCTTTTGCACAGCGTAAGACATCGCGCTCTAGTTCTTTGCCGGCAACTTTAATCGCCTCAGGGTCAACGATGTCGTATGCTTCAAGCAGTCGCTCATATGAAGAAGTCGGGAACTTAGAATCGATTGGAAGATAAACAGGATGTTCGTTGTCATCTTTCCCGGGAAGTTTAATTGCAAACTCAACAAATGCCGATGAACCTATTTTGGTAACTACATTTTTGCTGTACTGTGAAGCGGCGAGAATGTTTTCAAGAAGTGCACCCAGTTGAATTTCGCCAAGTGTACCGCGGGACTTAACATTGGAAAGCACCTTCTTCAAGTCACCAACCCCAGCAGCAAGAGACTGCATGGCTCCCAAACCTTCGTGTACTTCTTTTAGCCGTTCGCTAACCTGATTGAACGACTCACTTAATCGTTGTTCTAGTGCCTGATGAAGTTTTTCGTCAACAGTTTCACGCATCTGCTCAAGTTTCTTTTCGTTGCCTTCCTGCAGTTGAGAAAGTTTTTGCTCTACCATTACGCGTGAGTTCTCAAGACTTTTAGCTATTTCATCTTTTAGGGTAGTTAGTCCTAAAATCATTTCGTCAAATTTTTGTTTCTGCAGATTGTTGAATGCTTGTGTGTTTTGAAGAAGAGTATCAGAAAGATTTTTGGTTGACGAATTCATTTCAATGCGATTACTTTGAAGTGAAGTACCAACATCTTTTTTTAATGTCTCAAGAGATAAAATCATATCATCGAATTTTTGCTTCTGCTGAGTGCCGAATGCCTGAGTATTCTGAAGGAGGGTATCTGAAAGGTGCTTTGTCGATTGGCCCATCTCGATACGGTTATTCTGAAGCAAAGTATTCACTTCCTGTTTGACGGAGGCGATTTCAGTGCGGAGGTTCTGTTCCGATTGGTTAATTCTGTTGTCTAAATTCTTATTTGTAAACGAAATAGATTGTTCAACATCTTTCATTTTGGCGGCAATCTCAGAAACCTGTTCCGAGGAATTGTCAGATGTGCCCTGAGTTTTATTCTTAAAAATTAAAAAGAGCAGAAGTAATAACGAAGCAATCGAAATCACCAGGGAGAAAATATTTATGTCCATTTTAGACCTCAAATTTATAAATCAGCTTTAGAAACATAAATAAATCTTTAATCTTATCATATATTTATATGTCAAATGTAAATAATTATTTAAACGGACCGGATTTGGAACTCATACTCTTCATTGCCAATAATGTTTTTCCTGTATTTTTAATAATAGGATTAGGCTTTGCACTTCGTAAAATCAACTTAATAAATGCTAACTTCTGCACAATTGCTAATCAACTAATATTCATGGTGGCTTTACCTGCGTTCATCTTTGCTGAAATGCTGAAGATGGATGTCCGGAAAGCATTTGATTTTAATTTAATAGGATATGTGTATCTCGGGACCTTTGCAACAGTGTTTTTAGCTTGGATAAC
>CAIWTC010000102.1 GCA_903915485.1 uncultured Ignavibacteriales bacterium
AAATCAGCCATAAATGACCGGACTTTTATCGAAGAAAAAAGTAATTATGTCGGAGAAATCCTCATTTTTATCGAAAAAATAACCACATCCTTTCAATTACCACTATATTTAGCCTAAATGATTAACAATTTTTTAAAACAATAAAAAAAAGAGACCTCGATGAATACGATAAAAACTAAAATAGCTATCCGTTTGTTAGCAGGACTTGCACTACTTTATGTAGGATGCTCTGACAACAGCGTTATAAACCCGACTGAAAATACTTCATACGGAAAAGATATAAATGAATTAAATGTAAATGATAATTTTGATTACGCAACCACCAAAGATATTGAAATCAATATTACAACAAAAATGAACTCCAAAACTACATTAGTAAACTTTCCTGTTCTTGTCTACGATGCGCTTCCTGAAAACGGCGGCAACATCCTGACCTCAGGAGCCTCTGATGCGAATGGCCAGTTACAATTATTTGTAAGCATTCCAAAAGCTTTAGATAAAGTATATGCAGTTTCCGGAGCAATCGGCTTACCTTCAGCAATTGAACTTTCAACTGCAGGCACAAGCATTTCACTAGATTACTCATCAGTAAGCACAAGCCCTGTTTTCAACACTGGGAATGTCGCTTTAGGAAAAGAAACAGATAACAAATACAAAGTCCTCGGCAGCTGGGATGCAAATGGTACTCCTAAATACTCGGCAGAAGAAGTTGAAGGCTTTGATTCAAAAACTTTAGAGAATATTAATGTATCTCTTCCCGAATATCAGAATGTTCCCTTGAAACATCCTGAGTACATTCAAGGAACACCTGCGAATATCAACATTAATAAAGATGCTGAAGTATATGTAACTTTCTTATCAGAAGGTGCTAGCTATCGTAATGTCTTAGGTTTTTATACTTTCCCTACCGGTAAGAACCCTGTCAAGATTAACGAAATAGAATCTAATTTAACAATCATATTTCCAAACTGCTCTTTACCCGGTAGTGGTGGAAATCTTCGGGCAGGAACAAAAGTCACTATTGGAAAATTCGCAAGCGGCATATCAATCGGCTGGTTTGTAATCTCCAATGGATTTAACGGGATAAATCAACCCGGCAGTGGCAATGGAACATTTTACTCAGATCCAATATTAAATCCTGAGAGCGATTCTTTACTTCGCCGACATAATGTTCTTCTTATTGATCCTCTAACAAAGAAAACAATTTTAGGATTTGAGGATATGGCTCGTGATAAAGGCGCCGATAATGATTTTAACGATGTATTATTTTCTATCGCATCGAATCCGGTTGAGGCAATCGACCAGTCCAAAATGCCTCTTATGAAAGAAACTATTGACACAGACGGTGACGGAATTGCAGATGTAAATGACGCATATCCTTCTGACAAAGCAAAAGCTTTCAATACTTACATCCCGGCAAAAGGTGTTAACGGTTCACTAGCATTTGAAGATTTGTGGCCCGCAAAAGGCGATTACGACTTCAACGATATGGTTGTTGACTATAATTACAACCTTATAACAAATGCACAGAACAATGTCGTTGAAATAGATGCAAACTTTTCACTGAGAGCAATTGGAGCTTCATTCCGCAACGGATTTGGAATTCAATTAAACAATTCCTCAAATAGTGTTACAGTTACAGGCTCAAAACTCTCTGAAGGCATCGTAAAACTCGCCGGCAATGGTGTTGAAGAAGGTCAGGACAAAGCAACAATAATTGTATTTGAGAACGCTTATAACTTGATGAATTCAAGCGGCGGTGCATATGTAAACACAGAAAATGGTTACAGTTATGTAACTCCAAAATCGATTCCTGTAGTTATTAAATTTAACTCTCCTGTAAGTGTTGCATCACTTGGAAGTGCGCCTTTTAATCCTTTTATCTTTATCAATAAAGAGAGAAGCAAAGAAGTACATTTAGTGAATAATGCACCTACCAAAAAAGCAGATTTATCTATCTTAGGAACAGTTGATGACAATAGTAGTTCTGCGCAATCAAGATATTACAAGACCAAGAAAAATCTTCCTTGGGCACTTAACATCCCTGTAGCGTTTGACTACCCGGTTGAAAAAGCAGCAATAACAAGTGCTTATCCTAACTTTAGCAGTTGGACAGAAAGCAATGGAGCAAGTGCGACAAACTGGTACACCAACGCTAGCGGCAACAGAAAAGTAACCAACATATATATAAAGAAATAACCGCACTTAGAGTGATATTTCAGATTAAGGCTGCCTGCTTAAATTCAGGCAGCCTTTTTTATTTGCTTGTATTTTACACCGTTTTTGCATTAGCCTCAGTAACTGCCCATAACACCGTTTCTACCGCTTATCCCGTCTATAAACCGTTAAAATAATTCGAATCCGTATTAGGTTAATGTTTACTACTTTTCTTATAATAATGAAATACTTTTGAAAAATATTCAGCAAAAGGCTGCTAAGGAAATATTTATATTGAAATTTAATTTTACTTCTAAACGGAACATAATCTATTGGTTTTGCCAAACCGGCGGCTGGACTGTTTATGTCATCGTTAACCTTATAATCACAAATGTACTATATAAAGCGGATCTTAATATATTGTCGTCATTTGTTATCCTCGGGATTATGGGTATTGGATTTACACACTTATATAGATACTTTATTAAGAAATATCATTGGTTGAAACTTTCGCTAAAGCAAATCGTACCCCTCGTGTTTTCCGCGTGTATTCTAATGGCCTTGCTGATGACAGGCGGACTTTTTGTAGTTGGCATTTTGAAAGGCGCATTAAATAATAGGATGGTCGGGTTTACACTCCTGAATAATAGTTTTGAGTTTATGATGGTGACATTGTTATGGTCTCTGTTATATTTTGCTTTTCACTATATGGAGAACTATCGTAATTCGGAAATTGAAAAACTTGTGTGGGAAGCGGCAGTAAAAGATTTTGAATTGAAGACATTAAAGTCACAGTTGAACCCTCACTTTATGTTCAACGCATTGAATAGTATCCGAGCACTAATAGAAGAAAATCCCGAACGCGCAAAAAAGGCCATTGGTCAACTTTCAAGTATTTTCAGATACTCGTTGAAAATCGAAAGAATGGAAACCACTCCCTTATTCGAAGAACTAAAAACTGTAGAAGATTATTTAGGCTTGGAGAAGGTTCGATATGAAGAAAGACTTCATTATTCAATAACAACTTCGCCCGAATCAGAGAAAATTGAAATCCCGCCAATGATGGTGCAAACACTTGTCGAAAACGGAATCAAACATGGAGTTGCCAAACTTCCGGAAGGCGGCAGCGTGACGGTTAACACGGTTTTAGAAAAAGACTATTTAGTAATAACTATAACAAATTCAGGCAAACTGAATGAAGCCGAGATGGCAAATACTAAAGGATTTGGATTAAGCAATACCAAACACAGGCTATTTCTTCTTTACGGTACAAAAGCCTCGTTCTTCCTGACCGAAAATAATAACAGAGTTAAAGCAGAAATTTTTATTCCAATAGGAGTTAGATAAATATGAGAGCAATAATTGTTGATGATGAGCGCCTTGCGAGAGTTGAACTTTCGCGATTGTTAACAAAAATCCCAAGCGTTGAAGTTGTGGGAGAAGCAATAAATGCAGAAGATGCATTAGAAAAAATTAATACACTGCAGCCCGATTTAATTTTCCTTGATATTCAGATGCCCGGCAAAACAGGATTTGAATTATTGGAAGACTTAGACAAGGCCCCCAATGTTATTTTCACCACCGCTTACGATGAATATGCATTAAAGGCATTTGAATATAACGCGCTTGATTATCTACTTAAACCAATTGATGAGAAGCGCCTTGAAGAAGCCGTAAAGCGGGTTGTTGAACGCGAAGAAGCAGCCAAGTCTGCAGAACCGCCGCCAAATATTCTTAAAAGTGAAGACCAGGTATTTGTTAAAGATGGCGACAGATGCTGGTTCGTAAAACTTGAAGAAGTAAGAGTGTTTGAGTCAGAAGGAAATTATGTTAGAATATTTTTTGGCGAGCATAAGCCATTAATTCTTAGAACTCTAAACTATCTGGATGAGCGCCTTGATCCCAAAATATTTTTCCGCGCAAACAGAAAACATATTATCAACCTGAAATGGGTTGAGAACATTGAGCCTTGGCTTAATGGCGGGTTACTCGCCAAGATGAAGGGCGGCCAAAAAATTGAGGTCTCCCGCCGGCAGTCTATAAAATTTAAAGATATGTTAAGTTTATAATTTTTATCAACCAATTAATATTAAGGAGAACGCGATGCGATACTTGATTTTCACGCTATTGTTATCATTTTCAGTTCTTTATTCTCAAAATAACTCAAAGGGCAATATGCATTTAATTCCAATGAAGGATTTCTTTAAGAATCCTGAGAAAGCATCCTTTCAGATATCTCCGAATGGAGAATATCTTTCTTTTATGATGCCTTATAAAAGCAGGATGAATGTATTCGTACAAAAAGTCGGTAGCGATGATGCCGTTCGAATTACTTCCGCTGAAGAAAGAGATATTTCAGGTTATTTTTGGGCGAGCAATAACCGCATCGTCTATATGAAAGACAAAGGCGGCGATGAGAACTTTCACATGTTTGCAGTGGGCATAGACGGGCAAAATGAAATCGACCTGACACCGTATGATAAAGTAAGAGTGGAAATTGTTGATGACCTGGAAGATATCGATGATGAAATGATTATATCGATGAACAAAAACAATCCGCAATTATTTGATGTTTATCGAATCAATATCATTTCAGGCGAGATGAAAGAAATCGCAAAGAATCCGGGCAATATTACTTCATGGGTCACTGACCACGAAGGCAAAGTGCGAATTGCAACTACGACCGACGGAGTAAACAACACTTTACTTTATCGCAGGACCGAAAGCGATGAGTTCCAACCGGTACTTACGACCAACTTCAAGGAATCTCTTTCACCTTTGATGTTTGATTTCAAAAATGAATTTGTCTATATGCTATCAAACATAAATAGGGACAAACTTGCTATTGTTCTTTATGACATGGAGAAGAAAAGCGAAATCAAAATGGTTTATGAGAATCAGGATGTTGATGTTGCGAATCTTCTTTCATCAAACAAACGAAAAGTTATAACCGGCGCAAGTTTTGTGAAAGCAAAAAGAGAGTATGTATTCTGGGATAAAGAGACACAAAAAGAATTTGAACTTCTTCAAAAACTATTACCGGGCTACGAAGTAACGGTAATATCTTCAAACAAGAATGAAGACAAAATGCTTGTAAGAACATTCAGCGATAAAAGCCGCGGTTCTTATTACTTCTTTGATTCTAAATCAGAAAAAATTACAAAACTTGCTGAAGCTACCCCTTGGTTGAAGGAAAACGAACTTTGTGATATGAAACCGGTAACATATAAAACCAGAGATGGTTTAGTTGTCAATGGCTATCTTACTCTGCCAAGAAATTCTGACGGCAGGAATTTACCTGTCGTGGTCAATCCTCACGGCGGACCATGGTACCGCGACAACTGGGGTTTCAATCCGGAGGTTCAGTTTTTAGCAAATCGTGGGTACGCTGTATTTCAAATGAATTTCAGAGGTTCAACAGGGTACGGAAAACAATTTTGGTCATGCAGCTTCAAAGAGTGGGGCAAAAAAATGCAGGACGATATCAGTGACGGCGTTAAGTATTTAATCAATGAAGGAATTGCGGACCCTAAACGCGTAGCCATCTACGGTGGTTCATACGGCGGATACGCAACTTTAGCAGGAATGACATTCACACCTGAACTTTATGCATGCGGTGTAGATTATGTCGGTGTTTCTAATCTATTTACATTTATGAATTCAATCCCGCCATACTGGAAACCTTACCTCGATATGCTTTACGAAATGGTCGGACATCCGGAAAATGATAAGGATATGCTGACAGCAACATCACCGGTATTCCATGTAGATAAGATTACTTCTCCATTAATGGTAGCACAGGGAGCAAATGACCCGAGAGTTGCCAAAGCCGAATCAGACCAAATGGTTGAAGCCCTGAAGAAACGAGGAATCGATGTCCCATATATGGTTAAGGATAACGAAGGACATGGCTTTCATAATGAAGAAAACAGATTCGATTTTTATAGAGCAATGGAAGTGTTTTTTGGAAAATATTTGGGCGGCAAAGTTGAGTAATTGTGAAGTGTGAAGTGTAAAATTTTTAGGACAAAACAATCTTAAAAAAGGGACGATGTTTTATGTCGTCCCTTTTTTATTGATATCAAAACCTATTCAGGAATTTATTTTTTGGCAGTCAAACTAAAAAACATACATTCACAATTCATCATTTACCATTCACCATTGACTTAAATCTTTCCTGAAGTCTTTTACCACTCCAACCGGAAAGTTTCTTGCCAACATATTTGCTGACATTGTCATAACGAAGTTTCAAGTCATTAGGCGAAAGATAATTTGCGCTGAATACATCATTGTTCTGAGCTCTTAGTCCGATGAGTTTTTGTGTAACCCTTACGATTCCCTGAGGGTCGTAGCCGCTGTTAGCACATAGAAGCGCGGAAAACATATCAGCATCTTTTTCATAATTCAGCAATCTTTCAAAACAAACTCTATTATATGAACTTTCAATCATTTCCTCCAACTCAAGTTCAGTGGAGTCCTTCCCGCTGACTTGGTCAAGTTCATCAAATGCGGCTTCAGCCTTAATATTAACATCCCGTTCTTTCATTTCTTTGGAGGCATGACGAAGAATCAAATGTCCCATTTCATGAGCAATGATAGCAGCAAGTTCTGATTCATCTGCACAACTCTCTATTGCACCCTTGGTTACAAATATATATCCACCGGGGCATGCAAAGCCGTCAATTTTTTTGTCATCCAGAATGAAAACATAAAAATCCCAATCGTAATACTTGGTGTTTCTGAGGAGTGCTGCGGCAATACTATTAAGATAAGTTGTAA
>CAIWTC010000103.1 GCA_903915485.1 uncultured Ignavibacteriales bacterium
CCGGATACACCAACAGTCGTTAATGAACCTGGTGCTGCAGGAACCGTCCGGGTGCCTTTCATCACCGAAATATCTGCAAAATTTGCAATTTCGTCACGCAGATAGCTTGGGCTTAATATACTTCTGTATATACCCCACTTAGGTCTGCAGAAAGTAATACCCGAACGCCACATCCAAATATTTGAGTTGCTGTAATTCAACAAAACAACATCATCTGAAACGCGTTTTATTATTAATGAATATGTACCTGCCGTACCATAAGTAATCTTTTCAATAGCCTCCACCCATACTCCTTTGTAAGGGGCCAAATCGGTTATAGATAGATAAGTATTTGATGAAGCATTACCAAGATTATCAATTGGTGCTCTGAAAATGATCTGGAGCTTATCTCCCGAACTTCCGTACCTGGGGGTGATTGTAATGAGCGGAGCATCGGTATCAATAGTACCGTCACCTGCTTTAATCTGGTGTATGTGTGTAAAATCTGTTGAGGGTTGGAAACCCGTAGGAAGTTTGAATCTCCATCTGCAGGTAAAGGTCTCCCCTAAATATGCTTTCATACTGTCCGGAGAGGAGTCGGAAGTTTTCATTTCGTTTCGTTGACGGTCAAAGTTTATGCACCTGTCATCATCTAAATCCCTGTGTATTGCAGAAGCAAAAACATTTTTCTTTAAGTCTGCATCCCACACAATTCCAATATGAGTTACGGCATGCTTACAGTCAGGCACTTCATAACCATAGCCTTTAGAAGATATCCTGGCATAAGCATCTGTACCACTGCCCGCATCTAAAAATACTTGCGCAAAGTTTACAGTTGCCAAAGCCAATACAATAAGAAGCGTTTTTGCTATTTTAAGCACTAATCAGTTACCTTTACTATTAGAATTGAGTTACATTTATAATTTCTGTGGTCGGTGTATTACATCATACATTGTAATTTAACAAATATACCTTCTATATCAAAGATTATTTTTCAGTAAAATTGAGTAATTTTTAATGACCTAATATTCTAAGCAATATTTATGTATAAAACTTCATTTCAAAGGAATCATCACTAAATCATATCCTCCCGAGCATCCATTAAATAATGTGGTTTTATAACTATAAACAATCGCTTCTGTTATTTAGTGTCGTTAAATCATTTTGATAGACATTAATAATTCACCCCTGAAAAATTTCTGTTTAAAAAGAAAACGCCCCCGAACTTCGGAGGCGTTTTTCTAGGAACTTAACCCTATCTGAAGAGCTGCATTACTTGCTGAGGCGCTGAGTTCAACTGAGATAGCATAGCTGTTGCTGCTTGTCCAAGTATCGACCCGCGAGTAGCATTTAATTGTTCCAGTGCAACATCTGCGTCGAATAAACGACTTACAGATGCCTGAGCATTGGAGATACCAATATTTAATGTTTCTTCGCGAATGTCTAAGCGTTGTACGAAATTTCCAATTTTACCTAATGCTGAAGTAACTTCACTCTTCAATGAAGAGAGGTTACCCTGCAGTGTGGTTATCGTTGCACTGGTAGTCATACTAGTTTCAGTTACAGCATTGAAATTAGCCAATGATGTATTGAAGTCTGTTGAAGATGTTCCGGAGAGTATTGATTGAGCAAAATCTAATTTTATCGTTTCTGCTCCTGATTGGTTTTTATCATATATACCAACCTGGAAAACGAAACCAGTTTTTGCATCTGAAGAACCGGTCAACAAGCTAGTGTTGTTGAACTTCGCAGTGTTTAAGATATTGGATACTTCTTTTGCCAATGATTGGATATCGTTTGCGATTGAAGCTCTGTCAGCTGTTGGGTTGGTTGCATCGGAAATTTTTCCTTCTACCTTTATTAGTAAGTCATTTACTGCTAACAATGAACCTTCTGCAGTAGATAAGAGATTCTTAGCTCCTGAGACGTTGCTTTGTACAGCTTTCATAACTGACATTTTACCTTCGAGTGACTTTCCAATCTGAAATCCTGATGTATCATCAGCGACTGAATTAATCCGCTTACCTGTTGCAATTCGCAATTGGGCTACACTTGCATCTTTTGTTGATTTAGCAAGCGCGTTGTAAGCATTGAGCGCATCTACGTTAGTGTTGATTCTGAACGACATTTTATACCTCCTTGTATATATGATTGTTGATTAAACGACGGCGTCCTTGCCTATTCGTTTTGGTTAAGTTAAAATCATAACCGCTTATGTATGAAGGTATTTCCATAATAAAATCCTGTCTCATTCTTATTGTTTAATAATGTTCTTAAACTGTTTCGTATTCGTTTGTGTCATCATCTTTATCTCTTCGGCCAACCTTGCTATTGTCTGTTTCCAGGTTTCCTTTGCTTCTTGCCTGAAGAGTGTTACTGACTGATACCACTTGCTGTTTTCTGTTCCAAGTAACCATCGCCAGTCACATGAATAGTTTATCAATATGCGTGCCAATTTGTTTTGAGCGCCTGAGAGGTGTCCAGCCACTGTGTCAACAGTAATGATTAGATCCATGTGGCTAATAATCGCCAGCGTATCTTCGAAATTTGCGATTTTTTCGCCTAGATTTACAATTTTATCTGCATAGTTACTAATTTCGGAAAGGCTTTCACCTACCTGCAAACTGAAGTACTGTATATTATTGTTTTCAAACAACTGTTCGAAGTCTTTAAGGATAATACTTCTATTGCGATTGTTCTTGTGACTTTTATTTCCTGCCCAGACTAAACCAATTTTAAGTTTAGATGAATATTTTTCAACATCAATAATTTGTTTCCATTTTTCAATGATATCATTATCAGCCAATAAATATGGGGTTGAAACCGTACCCACTCCATCATTCAACTTTAAAGCATAAGGCACGCTCATCAGTGGAATATGAAAATCGAAATCTTGATTCACTGATACACTTGAATTAGGTTCAAGTATTTCAACATCAAACGGCAGCCTTTTTAGAATCTCTACTAATTCTTTCTGCGGTTCAAAATAAACCTTCATTCCGGCATCGACCGGAATTTTTAAGAGTCTTGCAAACTGAACAGTATCTCCAAACCCTTGTTCGAAATACACAAACAGTCTTTTGCCGCTGACTAACTCACCGGTCCAGCGCGGTTTAGTATATACTCTTTCTTTTAAGTCAACTTTCCACCGCCATTCAAAATGCTCCCAGCCTTTTTCGAAATCACCATTAAGCAATAATGTAATTCCATAATTCTTATGTGCTTCAGGAAAATCAGGATTTATTTCCAATGCCTTCTTAAACGCCGCAAGTGA
>CAIWTC010000104.1 GCA_903915485.1 uncultured Ignavibacteriales bacterium
AGAAGTTATTCTCTGAGCGGGGAGCAAATCTAGTCCCGTAAAATATTGATGAATTGACGTGATTTGCTGTTGACTTATTATAGCCTTGAGTGATGCCATCACTAAGAGCACCAAAGAAGTTTACGAAGAATGATATTTCTCCCGGAATCTTCAAGTCAAGCAATGGTAATAATTGAGAAGTTAGTATTTCAGGACCGCTTAAGTTTAATTCTAGCACATCAGTATTAAAAACATTGAAAGAAGTCTTCCCGAAAAGGTTGTCATTTTTATAAGAAGCAGCACCATGAAATTTAGCACTTCCCTCTTTAGTCTTAACATTCACAACTCCGGAAGTGGCCTGGCCAAATTCAGCGTTGTAACCTCCGGTGATGACTTCTACCTCTTCAATTGCATTTGCAGAAAGTTGAAGTCCCATACCGGTTCCTGCAAGAGGATCCTGAACAGAAACACCGTCTAGGAGAAATGCGTTTTCGTGCGAGCGGCCACCGCGAATATGAATTTCATTATCAGTTTGAACTACGCCTGATTGCTGAGCGACCACATCTGTGATATCTCCAAGCATCGCCTTTTCGATATCATCTTTTGAAAATGATCTTCTGCTTTGCGTTTCCTCTACATCCATTAAAGGTTTTTCACCGATGATAACAATATCTTGATTTATTGTCAAAGCAGATTCTTCAAGTTTGATATCAATCTGTTTTGTTTTTCCGGCTTCGATTTTTATCCCGGTGTATTGAACAGTTTTATAACCAATAAAAGAAAGTTCAAGGTTATAAGTACCTGCGTTAACATTCTTAACCTTGAATGAGCCCATCATGTCCGTTGAGGCACCATAATAAGTTCCTTTAAGGACAACATTAACTCCGGGAATTGCTTCCCCTGTTTTCTTATCAGTAACCGTACCGGAAATATTTCCGGTCTGCTGACCAAAAACTGTTATCGTAAAAAGAAAAATAATTGTTGTTAGTAATTTCATAATGTTACTTTAAAATCTTTGAATACCTGTTTTAATAAAGCCGGGACACTATTCTTTATAAAAGTTGCTTTATTCAATGGAATACCTATAAAGAAAATGGTTTGTTGTTTATTCTCAAACCCAATATAACCTGGCAATTGATTTCTGGAGTACTTTGGATCAGCATTATCTGATATATAATAAATCGGCCGAACCTCAGGGATAATTCCACTAGTATCCGACAGTTTAAAGGATCTAGCTCTTGCAATTGCTGCTGTAGTTTTAAGAGCAGGATATCCAACTCCACTTGTATCAGAAATTGCTCTGCCTCCCAGCAATGAAGTCTGAGTATAACTGCTATCAGGGCTTATTGGCAGAAAACCCTGCACTTGAGATAAGTCTACATCTGTTGGAAATACCATCGAGAAGAATACTTTTCCTCCGGATACGATATATTTTTTTGTACAGGCACTAGCTAAATTGAGTGATGGATCATTTGAAGTATACCAAATAATACAGTCGAATAATTTTATAGTTTCCTGAAAAGCCGAATAAGGATCTGAATAAGAAAGAAGTTTTGGCAACAATTGAGTCCTTATATCATATAAGTCATATTTGCCGGAAAGTCCCACACTGTCCATTAAAGAATGGTAATATGAAGCTGTAGTCAGTGCATCAGAAGATAAATAATCACCTACAATCAGGAGTTTACCTTTTTGTTTTTTAACAT
>CAIWTC010000105.1 GCA_903915485.1 uncultured Ignavibacteriales bacterium
ATATTCGATTTGCTTCTTCAAAATAAATTCCCAATTGAAAAAATAATTCCCATATCAGAATACAATTGTAACGATGAACTCTCTATGCGCGATAACAATTCAAGTTGTTTCAACTACCGAACAATTGCGGGGACAGAGCGCCTATCAAAGCACGCATTTGGAAATGCAATCGATATCAACCCGAGATATAATCCCTACATAAACAGCACTAAAATATCACCTATAAACGGTATTTATGACAATACCGAAAAGGGAACTATCCTGCAAAACAGCAGCATTGTGCAGATATTCAAGTCATTTGGATGGACATGGGGCGGCGATTGGGTTGATTACAAGGATTATCAGCATTTTGAGAAATAATTCCGTCCTTTGAAGTCCCCTCATATATCCGTAAATTTAGGTATATGAAACAAAAAAATAAAATTACCTTACCCGGATTGAATTTACAGTTGGATTTTTTTCTAAGTGAATCACCTACAGAGAAAAAAACCGGACTGATACTTGGCCCCGGACTTACTCATGCTTACTCCGTATTTACTGAATCAGGAAACGATGCCCAAATCATCATTGACGACAATAGCTTAGTCATTGAAGAACGGTCAGAGTCAACAGCACCAATAAAGTTCATGGATTACTTTGCAACAGATTTCGAAAAAGAATCTTTTGACTTTATCTATACACATCTTGCGGTTTCCACTAAAGACAGAAATAAGATACTAAAGGAATGCTCACGACTCCTAAAACCGGAAGGAATACTCTGCACCGGTGAACTAATTCAAAAATATGAAAAACATCCGCCTTCCGTTACTAACCTTTGGAAGTCATCAGGCATATTACCAATTCTAGAGGACTCAATTGAGCCGATGTATAAACTTTATAAACTTGAGTTCTTAAACAAACTTGATTTATCTAATACGCTCTTTCAAGTTTATTCAACATACTCACAAGTTCTTGAGAACGAAAAATCAAAGTTGAATGACTATCAATGGGACTTGCTCAGAAAAGATATTAAAAAAGTAAAGCATGAATCCTCCATGTACTCCAAATGGGGTGCAAGAAAATATATAGCCTACAAAGCATTCATCTTCAGGAAGTCCAATTGAAAAAAGGCGAACAGATTTATATCACCATCGAAAAGTTTGTTTTCGAGGGTTATGGTTTAGGGCGATTATCTGCGGACTTGCAGGAAGTCCCCGAAGATAAGCAAAACTTAAAAATATTTGTCCGCTTTGCATATCCCGGCGATGTTGTTTTAGCACAACTGACAAAGATTAAAAAAAACTATGCCGAAGCATTACTTCTAAAAGTTATCACTCCATCGAAAGACAGAATTGAAGCACCCTGCAGTTACTTTACATATTGCGGCGGATGCAAACAGCAGAACCTTGAATATGGTGCACAGGCAAATTATAAGCAAACGCAAATCGAAGAATTGTTTGTTCAATTAAAAGCAGATAATGAGTTCGAAATCCTTCCGATAGTTCCTTCGACAGTCACTTTTGAATATCGCAATAAGATGGAATTTTCATTCGCTGATTTCAGGTGGCTTCCATACGAAAGGATGCTGTCCAATCCTGAAGAGAAAAAACTTCCTGCATTGGGATTTCATCCACCCCAAGGATTCAACAGTGTGATGCAGATTGAGAAATGTTATTTGCAGACCGACACTGCTAATCAAATTCTAAACCTGACTTCCGATTTTTTCTTTACAAGAGGAACTTCTGTTTACAATAACAAAGCAGATGCAGGATATTTGCGCAACTTGGTAATTCGTCAGGCAGCAAACACTCCGGATTTAATGGTTAACTTAGTGACCAATTACCGCGATGCCGAGCTTATGAAGGAATACACTAATTTTCTTTTAGAGAAAGTCCCGGCAATCACCACCATATTGAATAATATCAATTCCCGAAAGGCAATGATTGCAACAGGCGAAGTTGAGTATATCGAATTCGGCAAGGGGTTCATTGTTGATTCAATTGGTCATCCAAAATTTCAAATCAGCGCAAACTCATTCTTCCAAACAAATACGCGTCAGGGATTTCATCTATATCAATTAGCAAAAGAATTCGCTGAACTCACCTGCAATGAAATAGTTTATGACTTATACTGCGGCGCAGGAACAATATCATTATTTATTGCAGACTCCGCAAAAGATGTTTATGGACTTGAATTGGTAGAAAGCGCAGTGAACGATGCAAATGCAAACAAGTCGCTGAATGAAACAACTAATGTTCATTTCTATTCATCTGACTTATACAAATCGTTTCTTCCTTTGATTGAAAAGAACAACATTCCCAATCCCGATGTTGTAATCATCGACCCTCCACGCAACGGCATGCACAAAAACACGGTGGAAGATATTCTAACTTTAGCCCCTCCGAAAATTGTTTATGTTTCGTGCAACCCTGCGACACAAGTAAGGGACATCCAATTACTTTTAGCTAAATATAAACTCGTTAAAATTCGAGCAGTAGATATGTTCCCTCACACGGCACACATTGAAAATGTTGCTCTGTTAGTCCGCTCATAATCTATTAAAATAATATTTAAAATATAAAAGGCTGTCCTTATATCACTATAAGAACAGCCTTCGAATTTTATAGACTTTGCGTACTTAATCCATCAGCATTCTGAAAAATGCTTCACTGGAATCATCTTTTTGTTTTTGAGGTGCGATTTCATTTGTCTTTGTTTGCTCAAGAGATGCACTCTTGAATTTATCAAATCCAAAATCCTGATCAGGTACTACTTCTTCATCTTCCTCGTTGAACTCCAATTTGGTCTGAGGAGAATTGAGTCTGTAATATGCAGGTATTTCCGTATTATCCTTCTCGCTATCCGAAATGTCAATCGGTCTAATTATACGAGGTTCTCTAACAGGTTGCTGAACCGGTTTTCCGGGAATCACTACAGGCGGTTTTGGTCGCGCCGAGGCTTTCTCTTCAAATCCTGTTGCAATAACTGTATAAGAAATGTAATCGTTCATTGTTTCTTTTTTAACACAGCCAAGAATTACATTAGTCTCTTCTCCGGCAGCATTGAAAATAACATCGTTACCTTCAGTGAACTCTTTAAGCGACATTGATGAAGAAGCAGTAACATTTACTAAAACGCTCTTCGCGCCTTTAATATTCATGCCTTCAAGGAATGGACTTGAGATTGCTTTCTGCGCAGCTTCAATCGCACGATTTTCACCTGATGCAATTCCACAACCCATCAATGCTTTACCACTGCCCTGCATTACTGAACGGACATCTGCAAAGTCAACATTGATGTAACCACCAACATTAATAATGTCAGCGATTCCACGAGTTGCTTCATAAAGAACTTCATTTGCTTTTTCAAGCGACTGAAATGCATCCATGCTTCCGCCGGTGATTGCAAGCAATCTATCATTTGGGATTACAATTAAACTATCGACATATTGCCTCAATTCCTGAATGCCTTTTTCAGCATTAGTCATTCTTTGCTTACCTTCCCACCTAAATGGTTTTGTAACAATTGCCACTGTTAGTATATCTAAACTTTTTGCGATAGAAGCAACTACAGGCA
>CAIWTC010000106.1 GCA_903915485.1 uncultured Ignavibacteriales bacterium
ATAGAATAATGTCACTCCGATGGAGTTTTAAGATTTATAATAATTCTCTTATTACAATAATTTCACCCTTTCAGGGTTCAAACTACATTGTTATAATCAGATGGTCATTTGTCGCTACTTTGGCAACCAATGTTTTGGAACCGTAATTAGCTTTTTCATTGCCGTTCTGTTTAACTCCTACATTTAAAACTAAAACTGCCCGTCAAAAAGTAACGGGCAGTTTGAAAATTTAATCAGCGAAATTAATCTTCACTAATCCATGAAAACATTCTCAACTTCAGCCATGTATTTTTTTGTGGCTTCAGGAAGTTCTTTCCATATCTTGAGTGCAAGATAAGTTCCGAGTAATGCAAACGGCATTAAGAAAATCGGCCACCAATGCCAGTCCCAGCTTGTTAAGTAGCCAAGGCTGAAGGACTGAATTCCGCTGCCGAGGTAGACGAAACCATCCACTATACCGGAGCTTGTAGCAGTTGCTTTTCTTCCGCCGAAATCTGCTGCCGCAGTTCCTGACATAAGTGAGTGCACTCCGATTACAGCCATTGAAATCAAGACTGCTGCAGAACCTACAATTACAGGAGAAGAGGTTAAAAATATTGCCATCATCAAAGCCATGATAAACATGAAGATTGATAAAAACACTACGGGTGGAGCGCGCCTTGACTGGAAAAAGTTATCGGAAATCAACCCGCCTAAAAATCCGCCGATGATTCCAAAAATACAAAGGAGGAGGCCCCAATGCTCGATAAAGAATTCTGAGCCGGGCTGTTTTAATTCACGGGCGAAAATCAAGTACCATTGCATGATACCGTTTCTTAACACGCCTGAAGTCAATTCTATAAATGCAAACATAAGCATCAACGGACTGCTGAAAACTTTTTTCAATAATTGAATTGCTGAAAACTCTTCGTGCATCTTGCCTGAGGAAGCATCGTGAGTATCAAAAGGAGGAAAGTTAGCTTCTTCAGGGGTATCTTTGATAGCGAACCAATCTAAAACCGCCCAAAAGAGCATTATGATTGCGGGGATAAAAAACACCGCCCAAATTGCATTGGTGTTAGTAGTCCCAATTGCAAAAACATTTTTTATAAATACTGTAAACCAAGGCATGTTATCCGTGGTTTTTGCTTGAACCATATCAACAATAGCCTGACCCCAGTCAAATGCAAAATAAACACCAAATGAAATCAGTGTTCCGAAAATTGCACCGAACACTCCTCTTTCGCGGACATGAAACCAATAAGCTTTAACTTTGATAATAGACACCGCGCCATAACTTTGGAAGTACATGTTGATGGAGTATAAAATCGAAAATGCGACAACCATTTTCATATGAAGTTGGCCGGTGACAACGAGGTAAGTAAGAATGCCTAACAAAATATTTGCAATTGCAGATCCGATAGCAGCAATTAGTATTCCCGCTTTTCCGCCAATTTTATCTACAAGCGGGCCGTTGATTAAGAAAGACAATGCATAGGTTATAGTGCCTGCACCAAAGATTAAACCAAAATCCTCTTTGGTCATTAAACTTCCGAGTGCATTCTTTGAAACATTGAGATTGTAGCGACCCATATATAAGAAAGCGTAGGTCATGCCAAGAGGAAACCAGTTTATGAATCTTCTCATCATAAACCATTTCCCGTGTTTTAACGGGTTGTTATAAAAATATAAAATAATTATTGCGGCGAGACATAAAAATACAATAAATGTACCCATATAAAGTCCTAATTTTCCACTTGGTTGGATTCAAGAATAGTGATAAACGAAAGCCCCGGAATTGTCGACTTACCCAAATAGACTCTCATCAGCATTAACTGTTATGTTTTTGTTATTTGCCATTAGTTAAATTGGATATATCTACTTTTAAACATGGTCCTTAAATATAGTAATTTGTATTCTCACTGCAAAGTTAAGTTAATGTTAAATTTTTTGTTTTTGGGGGAGGAATTAGATGCTTCTTGCTTGGGTTATGAGTTAGAGTATTTTTTGCAAATATTAAAGATTGTTGAATTAGTTTTCTGAATCGACAGCGCTCAATTATGCGTTTTTAAGCAAAACGGTGCGCTATTTGAGGAAATTGATCAATTATCAAATTAAAAACCGCCAATTAGGTTAATAATTGGCGGTTAAGAGTTAAAACTCAGTGAAATCTATCTTTTCAGCATTCTATTGTTTGATGCCGAAGCAAGTGAATTTTGTCTATGTCCATAACCGGAATGATTATCGACTTTGAATTGTGAAATCATATTTTGAAGATTGTCTGTCAGGCGGTTCAGGTCTTCTGCTGCTCTGGCAATTTGCTGAGTTCCTGAAGCAGACTCATGTGTAACTGCGCTTATGGACTCAATATTTTTACTTATTTGTTCTGCGGCAGAAGATTGCTCTTCGCTTGATGCGGCAACTTGATTGATTTCGCTGATAACATTGCTGATGCCTTGAAGGATATCTTCAAGTGATTCGCCGGCCTTATTGGCTAGTCCCGCACCTTTTTTAACTTCTTCAGTTCCAAGGTTCATCGAGGTAACTGCGCCGTTGGTATCTGTCTGTATCGAGCGAATCATCTGGCCTATTTCTTTTGTTGCTTTTGTTGTGCGTTCGGCAAGTTTCCTGACCTCATCGGCAACTACTGCAAAGCCGCGTCCCTGTTCGCCGGCGCGGGCTGCCTCTATTGCAGCATTTAGGGCGAGTAAGTTTGTTTGGTCTGCTATGTCATCAATTACCTGAACGATTTCACCGATTTGCTCGCTGCTTTTGCCAAGTGCCTGAACAGTTGAGGCAGCATTCTGAACAACTTCTGAAATTCTATTCATGCCAATGATTGTTTCGTGTACTGCGTCGCTTCCGACTTTGGCAACGCTGCCTGCTTTGTTTGCAAAGTTTGCTGCACGACTTGCATTTTGGGTTGCTTCTAAAATTGTTGCTGTCATTTCCTGAACAGCTGTTGCTACTTCACCCGCTTGAGCGCTTTGCTCCTGAGAGCCCGCCGCCATTTCTTCTGTGCTTGAAGATATCTGACTACTTGCACTTGCGGTTGCTTGTACTGATTCAGTAACTGAACGGAGCATGTTGCTTATGGAATCACCAAGAGTATTGATACTGTCGGCAATTATTCGATGGTCACCTTTATAATCACCGGTAACTCGAGGCGTAAGGTCTCCGGTTGCCATTATTTCCAACACAGCAGAACCTTCTTTTACAGGTTTGATTACGGCATCTAAAGTTGCATTAACTCCCATTACAATTTCTTTATAGCCGCCCATAAATTTATCGGCATTACCTCTTGTATCAAGTTTGCCATCTATTGCGGCTTTTGATAATACAGCGGATTCAAAAATAAGGTCATTTACTGTGGCTGTAAGTCTATTCAGAGCCGGAGAAATTTCATCTTTGTCATCTTTAGGTTTGACGGCGACAGAGGTGTCCCCTTCTGAAATTTTTATCAATGTTCCAACCACATCAGTTTTTAATTCATCTGCAAACTGATCCATTGCCCTTGCCATAATGCCAATTTCATCGCTAGTATTTAGATTCATTCTTTTATCGAGGTGACCAAGTTTCAGGTCCTCTATCATGGTTACTGCCTGGCTTAATGGTGTGCTGATTATTTTGGAAAGCCACAGACCTATCAGAAGAGCTAAAAGTATTCCGATTATAATATAGATAATCATGGAGCGGATTGCTGAATTTGCTTCTATTGTGTTTAGGTCTGACCGTTCTTTTGCGTTTTGGATTCTGTCATCCACCATTTTATGCAAAGAGGCGGATACATTTTTATCAACTCTTGCCATCTCATCCTTGAAATACTGTAATGCTTCTTCAGGGGACCCTTGGTTTATCAGCGATAAAATTTTCTCACGACTGGTTTTGAAAGATTTTCTTTCAGTCATAAACTCATCAAAAAACTTTTTGTCAGATTCATCGACTAAAGTTTTCTCAAATTGAGAGATGAGCTGATCTATTACAGCACTGCGGTCTAAAACTTCTTTAGTCAGCTCGGTTTGTAGTGTTTTATCTTGTGCGAATGTCACGATTTGCAGAATGATATTCATTTGTTCTTGGAATTTTATAGAAAGTTGACCTCCGATAGCCACGGGGACTGCATTTTTTTCGTATAAAAATGTGTCGCTTTCATCTGCTCTTTGTAGCCCGGTCACTCCCTCGTATCCGATTACTCCCGATATAAGCGCCATAAGTAGAAAGCTGAGAAGAAGTTTTGTTTTGATTTTCTGATTTTTGAACCAATTCATGAGTTTGTCCTGTATTAATAATTATGTTCATTTTAGAAATCTTATTAAAAGGGGATAGCTCTCCCCAAAAATAACCCATCCATTTTAATCGATTGATTAATTATTTATTATCGCAAATATTCCAAATTAACTTTAGCGCTTGAGGAAAGTATTAATTCATAAATGGTGTAATTTTAGGGAAATATGAAAATATCTAATCTATGCGAGTGTTTATTCCTAAAGTTCTTGGCGGGTTCGTTTTTAATTAAACAACCTATCTGCAATTTTCGATAATGAGGTAAAGTATTTAATAAACTAAATGTAAAGCAGTGAGAAAGATATATTACTACAGGTCAAGCAAGGATGTTCCGTCCGCAAAATATTACTTCCGTCTCCGGATGAGGAATAATTGCGGTGTCTTCCATTATCCATTTGCTGATAGCAGCCAAGTGTTCTCACCTAATATGTCTTATTTAGAATTATCCTTTACGCCTCCAATATATAATTCCAGCAGAAGTGATAGCGGTTCTTTGAAAAACGACAAGAATACTGTTACCTTTTCAGATTTCCAA
>CAIWTC010000107.1 GCA_903915485.1 uncultured Ignavibacteriales bacterium
CGTTCTTATCCAGATGTTTTGATGGGAAATACTTTACATAATATTTTCCTGAATTGTCGTGACGATCTATTCGTCTTGATTAAGATAAATCAATTAATGAGAATTTGTTTTGGTGAGTTTTCCGGAAATAATGTCATTATTACTGGAATTATTCACATTTCAAATTAATTTGTATTATGAACAAACAAATCAATGATTTTAATGAATTGAGTTCTAATGCAGCCGATTTTCTTGAATCTCAGTTGTCTTATTCATCCAGGACGGTTGACACTTACAGGAAAAATTGGAAGCGAATCAGAAATTTTATTGTCTCAAATGGGATAATGTGCTTTAATAAAAATGCAGGAGAACAAGCGCTTTATCATGCGTTTAAGGATCGAAGTGTTGCGGAACTTTCTGAAAGTGAAAAACAATTTTACAATAGCATTATGATGCTTTCGGAATTTCAGGAGACAGGTCAAATCAAAATTCGTGTCCGTCCATATAAAAAGCCAATCGTTTTTAGTGGGCCGATAGGTGAGATAATCTCTGTTTTTCTTGACTACAAAAGAATAGAAGAAAGATTATCGATAATTAGTATTCACTGCTATGAGCGCAATATTTTGCGATTTTGGAGCTATTGTAATGAAAAAGGTATCTGTTTTATTAGTGATATCAACTTGGCCGTTTTACTTCAATTTATTGGAGAACTGGATCGCAATAAAAGCGTCCCCGTTTGTACCATACTTACCACACTCCGCAGTTTTTTGAAGTATGCATTTGATCAGAAACATTTATCTGCGGATTATTCAAAAAAAATACCCAGATACAAGACTGTTATCCAACCGAAGTTACCATCAACGTATTCGCAAGATGAAATTGAAAAACTAATCTTGTCAGTTGAGCGAAGCAGCGCAACTGGTAAACGGAATTATGCTATTATTCTTATTGCTGCAAGACTGGGACTTCGGGCCTCAGACATCTGTAAGTTGAAGTTTGAGAACCTGCATTGGGATACCAGTACTATTGAATTCAACCAATTTAAGACAGGGAAAGCGATAATACTACCATTGTTGCCAGATGTCGGCAATGCAATTATTGATTATTTGAAATATGGGCGTCCAGAATCAGAAGAACCATATGTATTATTGACGCAAAAACCACCCTATGGTCATTTTAATACAAGTAATGTAGTAACACATGTTGTTCAAAGAGCATTTATAAATGCAGGAATTAACATCAAAGACAGAAGGTTCGGACCTCATACCCTACGGCATAGTCTGGGATTTAGGATGCTGGAACAAAGCACTTTACTTCCGGTAATTTCAGAAGTACTTGGGCATGAAAGCACAGAATCAACAAGATATTATCTCAGAATCGACCTCAAATCAATGCGGCAGTGCATGCTTGATGTTCCTCCGGTACCAACTGATTTTTATGAGCAGAAAGGAGGAACCTTTTATGATTAAGGATTTTAAGAGCATATATGGCTTGCATTTATCGCAATTTATTGAGATGAAAAGAGTACTTGGTTTTAAATATAAAACGGGTACTGTCATCTTAGCCCAAATTGATCGTTTGGCGGCAGAAAAAGAGGAAGTATCTTTAGGAATAACAAAAGAATTTGCAGAGATATGGGGTAAAAAGCGGTCAAATGAGTCTGATTTTTATCAATATACAAGAATCAATCTTCTTGCACAGTTTTCATCATATCTATGTGATTTAGGAATCCAGTCATATATACCCAAGCTACCACGTTTTCCTCAAAATACATTCATCCCATACATTTATTCTCAAAAAGAGGTTGACGCCATATTTAAAGCAAGTGATGAATTAAGGCCAAGTTCTATCCATATGAATTCCTGCGTCAATTGCATTCCTGCACTCCTTCGGCTCCTGTATAGCACTGGGCTGCGCATAAGTGAAGCTTTGGCTCTGAAAACCGAGGATGTTAACCTGGAAGAAAATTATTTGCGTGTGAAAGATTGCAAAAATGGGAAACAACGTATCATCCCAATTTCAGACTCCCTTGCTTCTGTTTGTAAAGATTATGTAAGATATCGGGATATGCTTCCTCTAGGGAGAACAAAATCCGGATACTTCTTCGTCAAACTTGATGGAGGTAAATTTAGTCATCAAGCTGTAAGGGTTTGGTTCAGAAAGTGTCTCTATAATGCAGGTATTCCCAATATGGGGCGATTGCAAGGGCCACGCATTCATGATCTTAGACATACATTCGCTGTTACTTCACTTGCAACTATGGCTGAATCCGGGATTGATCTTTATGCATCACTACCAATACTATCCAATTATCTGGGGCATCAATCCCTGGGAGCCACAAATCATTATGTCCGATTAACGGCAAATATGTATCCTGAATTGATTAAAGATGTAAATACTGTCTGTTTAGATGTGTTCCCTAAATTTAAGAATTATGAAGCCGACTGATTTTTCAAAGTATATATCAGATTTTATTTCCAAGTACCTGCCAAACGAAAAAGGTGCAAGTGCCAATACAATTGCTTCTTATAGAGATACTTTTGTTCTGCTTCTGGATTTTACCCAAAATCAAAAGCATGTGAGAATTGAAAACCTGACCCTGGAGAAAATCACGAAAGAAACCGTTATCGAGTTTCTTGACTGGATTCAGAAGCAAAGAAAATGTAGTGACTCAACACGGAACTCACGATTGGCAGCAATTCATTCTTTTTATCGGTATTTACAGTATGAGAGTTTGGATTATTTGCATGAATGCCAAAAGATACTATCTGTCAAGTTTAAGAAATCCAAAAAGGAGAGTATCAACTACTTGACAATCGAGGGAATAAAATTATTCCTGCAACAACCAAACACAGCGACCTCAAAAGGAAGGCGCGATTTAGCGCTCCTTTCTCTAATGTATGATACCGGGGCAAGGGTACAGGAAATTATTGATTTAACACCCTCAATGCTTAGACTTAATAAACCGGCCACAATTAAAATTATAGGTAAAGGGAATAAAGCACGACTCGTACCGATGTTAGATGCACAAATTGAGCATCTTAAAAACTACCTGAAAGAGAATCGGCTGACCGAACCGTTCGCCAATATGTATCCTCTTTTCAGTAATAGCAGAAAGGAAAAGCTCACCCGAGCTGGCATCAATCATATTGTTGAGAAATACATAAAGATGGCCAGAAAAGAGAATGAAATGATTATTCCTGAGAAAATCAGTTGTCATTCACTTAGACATTCGAAAGCTATGCATTTACTCCAGGCCGGAGTAAACTTGGTATATATCCGTGATATCCTGGGACATGTCTCCATTCAAACCACAGAAATTTATGCCAGAGCAGATTCCAAACAAAAACGCGAGGCTCTCGAAAAAGCATACGTTAATGTCAATCCCGACGAAGAACCAATGTGGATCCAAAACGAAAATTTGGTTACCTGGCTGAAGAAATTCTAATATTTTTATGTAAAGTATTTTTTAACAAACCGTCTGGATAAGAACGTGTTAGCTAAATCACTTTACATAAACATTTACTTTGCATAATGCGCATTATGTAAAACTTTACATAAGGCACATAACCATCCTTCAGGAAACAAACGCCCAAGCGAATCCGATATAAAACTAACCAACAAACTCAAAAACGGAGGATTATACCTGGAGATCGCAG
>CAIWTC010000108.1 GCA_903915485.1 uncultured Ignavibacteriales bacterium
AGACAGAGTTGTCTTTGACCCTTCCTTAGTCAGAGGAATGGCTTACTACACAGGTCCAATCTTTGAAGTTGAATCACTCACCAAATATACAGACACTAAAGGCAATCTCCGCAGCGTCGGCTCCATTAGCGGCGGCGGAAGATACGACGGACTAGTCAAAAAACTTTTAGGGTTAGAAGTCCCCGCAACAGGAGCATCAATCGGTGTTGATAGGCTTGCAGAACTTCTCACACTTAGCAGTTCAATAAAAATTGAATACAAAGGCCCTGTACTCATAACAGTATTCGATAATAACTTAATGAATGAATATCAGAAGATAGCACAAGAACTTCGTGCAGCAAATATCCCCACTCAAGTTTTTTACGGAATGCAGAAAGGCTTAAAGAAACAGTTGGCGTATGCTGACAGTATCTCTTCACCGGTTGCAATTTTACTGGGAGAAGATGAATTGAAAGCGGGAGTAGTAACCGTCCGCAACCTTACCTTAGGAGCCTCCATGGCAAGTGAAATCTCTAACAAAGAGGAATGGAAAGCAAAGGCACAACAGCAGGTCTCCAGAGAAGACCTGGTTGCAAAAGTAAGAGAAATGTTAAGTTGATAATATGAAAACTAAATCCCCCACAAAAATTAATGTTGCGCTCGACGGCAACTCACTTACTTTTGATACGCTTATACAAATAGCGTGCGATACAAAACAGCAGTACTCTGTTTCAATTAAAGCATCGGCACTTCCAAAGATTCATGCCTCAAGAAAATATGTTGAAAGTATAGTTGAAAAAAACGGCGCCGAGAACACTCCATATGTTTATGGTGTCAATACAGGCTTCGGCGCAAACAAACATAAATTTGTTTCCGGTACCGGTGAGATTGCTAATAATGATTTAGCAAAAATCTCTTACAACCTTATTATCAGTCACTGCTGCAGCGTTGGCCCAAAATTTCCAAGAGAAGTTGTAAGAGCAGCAATGCTCCTAAGAATAAACACACTCTGTAAAGGATATTCAGGAATCCGCGTTGAAGTAATTCAAAAACTTATTGAAATGCTGAATAGTGATATTACCCCCATAGTGCCCTCGCAAGGTTCCGTCGGCGGCAGCGGTGATTTGAGTCCCCTCTCTCATATGTCAATAGTTTTTATCCTTAATCCGTACAAACCAAATGATAAAAATCTATTCGGTGAAGTTGAAGTTAGAAGTTCTGATTCGGTAAATAGTAAATATGTGACTGTAAGTGCAGCAAAAGGTATTGCTAAAATTGGCGGAGGTTTATTTCTTCAGGCAAAAGAAGGTTTGGCACTAAATAACGGAACACAGTTCACAACAGCGCTGACAGCCCTTTCAGCATATAAAGCAGAACAGTTAGTTAAAGTTGCTCTCAACGCAACTACTATGACAACTGAAGCAATGCTTTCAACCATTGATGCATTTAATCCATTGATTCACAAACTTCGTCCGTTTGAATATCAGAAAAAAGCTGCCGAGATTATTCGCCAAAACCTCAAAGGCAGTTCAATGGTTTTTGACCCGTCTTCAAAAGCTGACTATAGACAATATCATGATGATATTAACATTCAAAAGCTTGAAAAGAAAGTTGGACTCCGCGAAGAACTTCAACCGGTTAAAGAACCGCTTCAGGATATTTATTCAATCAGATGCGCCCCTCAAGCCATAGGTGCAATTTGGGATGCAATTGAATATGTGAAGAAAACAATCGGAATAGAATGCAACTCTGCAAACGACAACCCTTTAATTGATGTAACTTTTGAAAAAACCCGGCTCAGCGGAAAGGCAATCTCAGGTGGTAATTTCCACGGCGAACCCGTCGCCATCGCTGCTGACTTACTCAAAACGGTCCTCACAGAATTAGGCAGTCTTTCCGAAAGACGAACAGCAGCATTAATTAACCCCGATGTAAACAGAAGGCTCCCTGCATTCCTTACAACATCTTCCGTTCTTACACCTAACGGCATGCGCAATGAATCAGGCATGCACAGCGGTATGATGATTCCACAATATGTTTCCGCAGCCCTTACTGCTGAAAACAAAATCCTTGCACATCCGGCATCAGTCGATACAATCCCCACGAGCAACGGAATTGAAGACCATGTAAGCATGGGTGCACATGGAGCCAAACAAGCATTTGAAATCGCGTCGAATGTAGCGGTGATTGTCGGCATAGAATTATTAAACGCGGCTCAGGCAATATCAATTAGAAAATCTCAAACACTAATTTCTCTTTATGAAATTGAAAAAAGAACGAGGAATGCAAAAGGATTGCTGCTCGAAACTCAGCGAAGCGAAAATCTCGAGCGCGCTGCTGTCTGCGAAAGAATCATTGCTGACCTTGGGAAACTAAACAAACTATTATCACTAGGGAAAAAGGAATTTATCCCTGGTGCAAAAAGTAAGTCAGTTTTGAAAACATTAGAAACCATACTAACAGAGAATAAACTTTCTTTCCCTATCAACGCAGATGTCGTTATGCGCCCTTATTTAACAACCATTGCAGAGGCAATAAAAGACAACAGATTCTCATAATTTGTAGAGACAGTCTCAAAAGTCTTTTCTCTCAATAACGCACCAATTCATTGGTGTGATTTTGATTCGTTAATAAAACTTTAATGAACTGTTTCAACAGTTTTATACCCTTTTGAGCCAACCTCATTCATTAAAGCATGGTTCAATATCTAGCAAGCGATTCTTATTAGGGACAGCTTAAAATTTCCACAATCTACTTTTTCACCGCAATAGGAAAATCAGGAATACTAACCGGAATAATGGTAACAGGCGATTGCTGACCCCCGGTTAATTTCTTAACCCGCTCACCAATATAAAAATCTAAAGACTTAATAGTAATCTTCCCATCATAAGCGGCCTCACCATTAAGTCCTTCTATCACTGCTTTTGTGAATGCACCATTTTTCCACTCTTCTTTTTCAAGTGAGTATTGCTTACCCGTAGACGAAGTAAAAACGATAGCACCGTTCTCAGCACTTGTCAAATCATTAACCAATGAATTAATATCTACCGCTTTCCTTCCTCCCATTATATTTCCGGAGTGACATGCATCAGTAAATAATATCATTTTCCCAACGACTGACGAAACAGTTTTCTTGACTTCTTCGAACATAACACAAGTCCGTTTAATCTTGTCGGTATTAGCATCATAAGGAAGATAATAGAATGTCCCCCAATTATCATTCATTCCATGCCCGCCTAAAAATACGATAGCAACATCCTTAGCAGTAGTTTCCTTCTGAATCCAATCCAAACCATCAATAATATTGTCCCTGCTAGCAGCGGAATCTGTCAGTAACTTTACTTTCACATCGCGATAAAGCAATCCCTTCTGTGCAGTAAATGCGTTTACAATATCACCAGCATCCTTGGCGGCATAATTAAGTTTTAACGCAGCATCTTTATAATTACTCACCCCAACGGAAAGCAAATATAAAGTCGGTTTTGATACAAACTCCTTAGTGCCTGCACCTGCTGTCCATTTAACACTTATAGTTGAAGGTTCACTCACACCATTTTTATTTTCTGCAAGCAGCGAGATGGTACAGTCTTCCTGCGGAATAAGCACATCTACTTGTTCATTTCCTGAAATAGGTTTCATGCCTCTTGAATTCAAAGGCCTGCCGTTAACAAGAATTCTTACTGCTGTTATAGGAGCATCGTTGGATGATTTAACTGTGTAAGAAACACCTACAGTCGTCTTGGATGTCTCGAATCCTGTCATAGGTGTAACAATATTTATTATCGGCGGAAGTTTTTTACTTATATCAGTTTCTACAAAAGTTTTTTTACTCTCTCCCTCTGCAGGTTTAAGCGCTTCCTGTTCATCTCCGGTATCAAATACTTTATCTATCAAGTCAGGCTTTAAGTAAGTTGAACGGAATCTTGATATTGGATAAAACTCTCCTTCTTTATCAAGACCGTTACCGACATGCCATCCGATTAACTCTTCAGCGCCAGCAGAGCAATCATAATACCCGGAAGGTGTCCACAGAACCCACCGCTGCTTATCGGGATGCATGTAGAGTGATAAGAATTGCTTGCCGTCGCTAAGTCTATACCACCTCATCATTCCGTCATCTGATGTTGCGACTATCGACTTCCCATCTCCCGTAACATTCACGCACCAGACTCCGCCCTGCACCGGTACTTCCCAATATTTAAGTCCCGAATAATCCGTGCAATATATTTTCCAACTTGTACCAAAAACTATCTGCTTCTTTGCAGGAATTATATCAACTGAATGACACCGCTCATAATCATTCATAAACCCTACAGACTTGCCATTTATTTTAGGGTTTGATGAATTGTTCCATTCTGTTATTTCTATTCCGTCAGCTTTTGCACTTGGACTTTTCCAGTCCGAACCTTTTATCAGAAACTCGCGCGTTGGGATTGAGAAAATAATCGGAGTTGAGTTTTTTGGAGTGAATTCTATTTTACTTCCTTTGGAGTCAATATTCAAATTTGGGTTCTCTACGATTCTAAAATCACATAAGTCCGCCTTCTTATATATTGTTCTGTAACCATCGGTAGTTATTCGTCCGAATTCAGGATAAGTAGTACTGAAAATAATCGAATTATCGTTGACCGTTTTTAAGTCCATCACATTATCAACGCATAGCTTGAAATCAGTATATTCCCCTTTACCCGCATTGTTATATCTTCTAAGGGCTTTCCATACTTTCCCGTCAAACGCTCTCGAATAATTTCCGGCAGCAAAAAGATATTTCCCGTCATTCGAAAACGCAACCATCTCAAGTTTGTTTTCTTTAGATTCAGCATTCTTAATAGATGGCTCGAAAAGAAGTTTTAAATTTTTCCCATCAAGTACTTGAAGTTTAAGACTGTCATCATCATCATAACCAATGGCTATTTTTGAGCCGTCAGGAGAGAATGAAATACTATAAGGCTGTTTTCCTCCTGTAAGTTTTACTTCTGCCAACTTTGAAAAATTCTTATCAAACAGTTGAACCCTGCCGTCGAAAGAAGGTATCGCTACTCTTCCCTCAGAATCAAATACGGCATTAAAGCAATCACTGTTGGTTGTAGATAAAAATTTGCGGACGGTTTTTGTGCGGGAATCAACTATCTTTACTCCCCCTCTGAAACAAACGGCAATGTTATTTCCGTCAGTAGAATATTCCAACCCAGTAATGATGTTATCAAAGCCTTTGATTTTGCCTGTCATTTCCCCGGTTTGTGTGTCAAAAATATAAACCGAACTTGACCTCTCCCAAATATATCCTGTTGAGCCACCGAATAAAGCAACCTTTCCATCAGGCGAAATTGCACAGGCATAAAGCATTCCTTCATTCCCCTCGCT
>CAIWTC010000109.1 GCA_903915485.1 uncultured Ignavibacteriales bacterium
TGAAGAAAAGTTCGTTAGTAAAATATGACTTAGTGAACAATAGTTGGGTCGCAGAAGATAACAGTAAAACAAATTTCCCGTTTGGTGTACATCAAATCCATGAGGAAATAGTTGCTCCGATTGTCCAAAACTTGATGATGGAAACAAGAATTGAAAGGTTGAAAATATATAATAAAATTAAAGATCAGAAAATAGACTATCTTAATAAATGGCATCAGGATACTGAAGATTTTTATGGACGCAACAGGGCAGAAAGTAATGATTTGATAAACATTATGCGCGCAACCTTGAGTCAATATGTTGCAGCTTTTAATACTTTGACGGCGCTTGAAAATACCGAGTCTAGTATGTCCGAAGGCGAATCGATGAATTCAACCATTGTTAAGTCTGAAAGTAAAAGCGCAGAAGTATTCGCAGCGTTTGATATAAAGGCAAAAGAGTTTCAGAAAATTCAAACAGAGTTTGCGGAATATATGGAAAGGCTCAAAGAAGATATCGAAAATAGGGCAAAGAAATTTGAACATATTGAATACTATGAAGCATCTCTTCGCGATGGAAGCTCACGCGATATGGCTGTATCTTCAAGTAATGTTAATGAACTTGAACCAAGAAGGAAAGCATTGATAGCAGTAAATCCATTTTATGCAGAGACATCTGAACTTCCCGCACCACCAAGTATTGAGGCCGTTACGTATGATCATATGGCATTAAACCTTAGTGCTGTAGCAAAAAATATTTTAACTGAACTGGAAAATGAACTGCTTGTTAGTAAATTGGATGAGACCAAAATGCCGGTTGGAAGTGAGTTCACGCCTGCGTCACTTAACGATAGTGAGGGATTAGAATCAGAAATAACCGACAAACAGCCTGAGGCTAAGCCGGCAGATAACGAAGTTGGTGCGGATATGTCTGAAAGTGAGTCTTTAGAAACAACAGCGATAAATCTTGAAAGTATAGCCTCCGAATATAAACTTACCTTGCAGGAAGCATATCCTGGAATTGCTATTAATGTAATAGTGGTTTCTCTAATAAAAGAAGGAGTATTTGATGGCATCAGAATCGAATGTTTTGATGAGGAAATAAAGCTAGAGTCGGGGATTATAAGCGAATTGGCAAGCATGGATGTTTCTGACAAAGAAGAGCTAGCGTGGTCAGAAAGCGAAGATGAAAATGGTCAAACGGTTTTTACTTTAGATATTTTGCTGATTTCTTGATTTTTTAGGAATGTGGAAAAGCTAAAGATAAACACAATAGTTAAAGCAAATGAATAATTAAATGAATAGTAAATTATGGCAAATTTTGATTTTGTAGTTGATACCAACCCCATGGCGGATAGTATTCATCATATCGGGAGACATGTTGATGGGGTGACCACGGCTGTTGTTTCAATGCAAGCAGCGGTAATATTAGCGGAGCAAAAAGCAGCAGATAAGGTTTGTGAAAATGTTAACCGCGGTTTTTATTCCTTAATTCAATCCCAAATCTCACAAAAAATAGCTAAGCTTAGAAGTGATGTTGACTCCAAAACGATGGAGATTGCTCAGCAATCAATGATGCTTGCTTCAATCAGGGGTCGAATGGAGAGGGACTACATGATGATAGCAAAAAGATATACGGCGTTGTTCAATTCACTAAACAAAGCGCTTAGAACAAGAATATTTGAATTAGATAAGTATACTACGGCATTTGCTACTAAAGATGTTGAATCTCTTTCAGCAAGAATCCGTATACTTGTTGCGTCTGTCCCCATTCACCAATCTGAAAGTGTTGTCTCGAGTTCAGTTATCTCGTCTTCTCGGACGAGACAGTTGGGGTTAAAGATTTTGCAATCGATGCAAAAATTCATTTCCAACAATCATCACCAAGATTATAAAATGAATAGGATTTTATCAAAATCTAATTCAACGAATAATATAGTAAAATATGTTCCTCTGCTAATTTCAGAATCTGTTGGACTATATAATAAGCAGGTGCAGTCATATCCGGTATGGCCACGAACTAATGATACATCCTTAAATCCATTGTTGGAAAAGAATATGAAAATAATACATATTGAGTCAATGAATAACGGTGAGTGGGAAGATATGGTTGGTGAAGAAAAGGAAAGAGTTAATGGCGAATTTCAAAAATTACTACTTGGTTCAAGTTGTTCTGCAAAAGTAAAAAATCAAATTTCAGGTTTGTATTCTGGTTGTAGTTGGCAGAAACTTAAGGTTAAAAATGTATGAGTTACAGTAGAAATTATAATACATCAATAACCATAAATGAAACGGTAGATTATCCAAGTTCAAACACAGGTGGGAGTACGCGTGTATCTTTTACTGTTCCGGTTTCGGTAAATATTACTGTAGATACAAATCCATTTGATAGAAGTTTAAATAAATTTTCTGATCATATTACTTTGCTAACGGGTGCGGTTATAGCTGCAGAAGCCTCGGAAATTGCTATGATAGCGGAAAATGCAAATAAGATATCGGGTTCAATAATCACTGGTTTTTTTGGATATATACGCTCAGGAATAAGTCAACAGATTAGTGAGTATCGCCCTAAGGTGGAAGCTGGTTTCGTAGAATTAGTTAAGCAGCGTGAGATGTGTCTTTCAAAAATGAATCAGATGAAAGAAGATTATCAGAGAATCTCAGAAAGATATACAAATATATTCAACGACCTTGACAAGGAAACCCGCAATCGAATAAGGGCTATTAATGAAGAAGCTTTCTCCGTTAACTCAAATATATATGAACAATTACATAGAACTACTGAGAGCGGCCTTTCAAGTGTACCGATTATTTCAAATGACGAAATTGAACAAACACACTCACTGCTTTTTAGCTCAAGGCTAAAAAACAGAGTTATGTTGCTTATGTCAAAAGCTAAAAGTTTAATTCTTGATGATAAAAGACTAAAACAAATGTTAAATCTTTTGCTTATAAACGATAAAATTGAAATCAGCAAGATAAAATACTTGCCCTTGCTGTTAATGGAATCGAATATAAAAGACAAAGGCATTAGAAGCGAGTTGTATTTTAATACTAAATTGCCCGCCTTTAATACGCCGGAGTTTCGACAGAATATTAGCGATGAATATTCTGCTGAAAAAATTAATTGGGAGTCAATGAATGAAGGTGCCAAATCTGAGTTGAATAGGTATTTGCAGAACGATATAAATAGTATTGACATGTCACAAGATCAGCACTCTAAAAGGGTGGCTGATGTGATTAGGCGATTATGGACTAATAACAGCAATATTTTACTTACTAAATAAAAATAAAGACTATGGAAGAATTAAAAGAAATCCGGCTAAACGACAACAGAATTATTCTAAACAATAACCTTGTTAAAAGCGGAATACTGCCCAGGGTAATTGGAGAACTTGATCGCGATGTAGTTATTCAAGGTAACTGTGTTGTTGAGGGTGCAATTTATGCGCGAAATCTTGAAGTCGAGAAAGGACCTTTGGAGGTTCAAGGAGCAATATTTACGCAATTAGAACTTCATGTTAATAATGATGCAAAGGGGAAAATAGTATTCAGGAAAGCTGTTGGATCTGCAGACTCGATCGTTTCTCATGCGCCCGGAAGTTCATTGATGTTTTTGGGCGATGTAAATGCAAAAAAAGTTACTCTAACAAATGCGTTTATTGCGGGAAGTGTTTTTGCTGATGAAGCCGTTCTTAATGATTCGATTGTGCTTGGAGGAGTTTTTGCAACACGCTCAGCATCTATTAATAACTGTATTACAGGCACATTTAATTCACCAAGGGTGAATGTTTCAAAGAGTTTAGGTTTACTGCTCCCAAGTGCATTCTCTGTAGAAAAGATAAGTGCCCTGCCCGGTACGGAGATTTATAGCTTATCATTGGCCGATTTAGGTTCTCTTTATAAAGGTTCGCCTCAAACTAAGAATAGTGGAAAAATAAGCATCAACATTGATACAGATGAGCTAAAATCAGTTCTAAATAATGATGGTGGCAAACAGGTGCTTAGGAGTTATTCGGTTATTGGGAAAGTACTGGCCGCTGATTTGTTGGATATAGAGAAATTGAACAATCATTTTTTAATTACTGCAGCAAGCTTAGGAAATCAGCTACTCACGGTATATAATCTGGGGGCTGATGAAAAAGGTAATCTAATAGAGTTGACGACAGACCGCCTAGTGACTTTCTTTTTTGAGATTCTACATCGCAAAATTGATGTTCAGGAATTAGATGGTAGTTTTGAGTTGAAAGATATTATTAGCGCTTTCAACTAATTATGCTAAGAGCTGTATCATTGGAGCAATCACTAATAATAGTTAAAATCTGAAGGTTTTATTCTTTCCGATATAAATTTTGTACTATCTTCAAATAAAGAGACTTCTATTATAGATTTGTAAAAAGTCAACACTCAGGCATAAGAAATTAAAGATGGCTGACCTTTGCGGTTGGCCTTTTTTTATTTGGAGGTAAAGTTTATCCCCAAGTTGATTTTTTTGCTACCCCCTTCCCAGTTAGCATTAATAAAATGCTTTGAAATAATAGATATTGTTCTTAGATTTAACTAAGTAAATAAAAAGTTATCCATAAATTTTTATTGGAGAAAAACAATGTTGTTGGCGTATTTATTTTGCTCTGATTTTATTCACAAAATAACGGACTCAATAAGTTAAGATATAAACAAAAGCTGTTTATCAAGGGAATATTTTGAAAAGTATACTCGTTTTCTTTCTATTATCAGTATCTCTAATCTCTCAGTCGCCTGAGCATGGCGGGTTGATGTTTATTGGCAA
>CAIWTC010000110.1 GCA_903915485.1 uncultured Ignavibacteriales bacterium
CACTTAGGCTGTGAATTTGGAATAAGATGGTTTAGTGTTCTAAACCAGAAAACTACTTCATAACATTTTACAGTAAGAACTTATGAAAAAAACAACAAAAATAACGCTCTCGAATATTGTTTCGAGAGCACTTAACGCACAAAAGCAATTCGATCAATTTGGGTTCCCGTTTACACTGAACCCAACTGTCGGATGCAGTTTCGCCTGCAAGTTTTGCTATAGCCCAATTTTTGTGGCAAAAATTCCCTCAGGAAAAAGGAAACAATTTTTTGAAAATATCCGGGTGAAGATGGAAATCCCATCACTATTGGATAAAGAGCTGACCAAACTCGCACATCTGCCACAACACTTGAAACGTGTTCAGATAAATGAGACAAGTGATTACTACTTGCCAATTGTTGTTAAAGCTTTGGAAAAGCAAAACCGCGATATAATGCGTGAAATACTCGAAATATTCCAAAAGCATGATGCCGCAGGTAACCACTGGATGCTGCACATACTGACTAAAAGTAACCTAATACTAAATCATTTAGATATACTAACTGAAATGAAGCATATGGTTCAGATAGAAATCAGTTTTACTACACCTGATGATAATCTAAGAAAGCAACTTGAGTTTTTCACCATTCCTACTGGTGAACGCTTAAAAGTTGTATCGGCACTATCGAAGTCAGGACTATTTGTTAGAATTATGGCAATGCCTTTCTGCGGCAATGAGAGTGATATGCAACTATTAAAAGATACTGCATTCAATTCCGGAGCTCAAGCATTTAAGAATAAAGCCCTGAACTATTATGATTGGGAACAGTTACAAGCACTTTCATACGATGATTTAGTCAACGATAAGATAGAGAGAGTTTCGGGCCGTCCGGATTCAAAAGATTTAACACTTATGATAAAAAGCGGAGAAACAATTAATCCTGAACAAACTATAAAAGTACTGATGCCATTGCAAAAACAAGGGAAAGCTAAACTTATGGATTGGTCTGCAGTATCTAAAACAGATGAACGTCTTGTAATTAGTGATAGAGCAATTATAGATTGCGGATATTCAAGTATTTCTTCAATTAATTGGGGATATATTCAATGATTTTATTGAATAATTACGGTCAATTTAATTCGCTAATTTTTTCAGCGATTCATTTTACAATCAACATAAAGGATAAAATTAACTTGTATTAATCGGTATAAGAAAAGTGAATCGATAATAAATCAACATGTAAGCACGCATATTACAATCAATATATTTAGTGTGCTAACAATCAGTAACAAGGGAAGCGGTCACATAACAGGGTCGCTTCCTATAACCAAAAAACAACTATGTTACAACAAACAAATACTCACTCTGCTGTGCAACTATTCGCAGCTAGTGGTGATCAGTCTTGAAAGAATCAACTGATAATTTCAAACTGTATTCTCTTAATCAAGCTAAAAAATTATTAGGGATTGGAATAACTACCCTGGAACATCTAATAGGTTCCGGCTTAATTAAGACTATTTCGATGGGGAAAAACAGGAAGAAAATTCCCCAACAAGAACTTCAACAATATATTAATCAAAACTTAAAAGGAGAAATAGTACAGTCATTATTTAGTAATTGTGATAAATATGATGTCAATAAATTTGTTACAGGAGCTAAAGATACTTCGGAATGCGCATTAGACAGTGGAATGCTGTTTAATAAAATCATGGAGAATAATTATGGCAAGCGTATATAGCAAAAGGGAAATTCTCTATATCAGTTGGTTTGATTGGTCAACAGGGAAAACTAAAAATAGATCTACTAGAATTGCAGATAATCCGACAAATAGAAAAATTGTGGAAAAGATGTCTAATGATTTGCAAAATGAACTCAATAAGAAAAAAGATGAGTTTGAAAAAAATTCATTGATCAGAGGTGCAACAATCAAATCCGCCTTCAAGCATTTTTTGAAAAACAATTCAACAAAGCATGTTAATACGATTTATGAATATAATCGGTTTTATAAATTGCTTATAAAGAAATTCGATGAAAATGCTTCGTGTACTGTACTAAATAAGTTGAGTATCGAAGATTGGTTAAATGATATAAAGTATCTGAACTTTCAACAAAATACACTGCATACTTATTATAAGCAATGTAATCATTTTTTGAACTTTCTATTTGAATACAATTACTTGCACATGTTCAAGATAAACAAGTCGGTTAAGATTCTGCCGGAAGTAAAGGAAATCATTACTTTTTCAAATGATGATTTGACGAAGATATTTGGAGGCTTGGAAAAGAAAAATTCCAATTTCAAAATAATGGTTTACTTGGCTTACTACACCGGACTTAGATCGTCCGACCTATTGACTATTACTGGTGCAAGAGTAGATTTACAAAATAATGTGCTTTCATATTATTCACCGAAAACCAAGAAGTATTTTCAGATTCCGTTTCACTCAAAACTTAGTGATATCTTAAAAGCGAGGATAGCTGAGGTTAATAGCGGGAACCTTATTCGGTTCAAGGATACCACTAATATGAGTTTAGCATTTCGCAGATACTTAAAGTCACTAGGATTATTTGGAACCGGCTATAGTTTGAGAGTATTTCGTAAAACATTTATATCTCAAGCTAGCCAGACAATGGATTTAGCTACAGTGTCAAAATTAGTTGGTCATTCATCAATTACCACTACTGCCAAATACTATAACAAAGTTGAGTTAAAAAGAAAAGCAACTGAACTAGAGAAGTTCGAAGGATTCGAGGATGCAAAATAGCATCCTCTTCCTTTTTTTATTTACAATTTGCGGAAGTAGTTTTGGAAGTAGTAAACCAGGTAAAA
>CAIWTC010000111.1 GCA_903915485.1 uncultured Ignavibacteriales bacterium
GGTCATTCCGTAGATTGCGTTATTGATAAACACCATTAAAATATTTTCACCGCGGTTTATAGTGTGAATGGTTTCGGCAGTCCCAATAGCGGCTAAGTCGCCGTCACCCTGATATGAAAAAACATATTTATCGGGAAGCACTCTTTTGATGCCTGTTGCCACTGCACTTGCCCTGCCGTGTGCTGCTTCTGACATATCTATATTCATGTACTGATAAGCAAACACTGAGCATCCTACAGGTGCAACACCGATAGTATCTTCACAGATACCAAGTTCATCAATCACTTCCATGATTAAGCGGTGAGCAACACCGTGGCCGCAGCCCGGGCAATAGTGAAAGTTTGTATCGGTCAGCGTATCAGGTCTTGAATACACGCATTCATATTCAACTGCTTCTTGTTCTATAATTTCTGTACTCATATTATTCTCTTACGCTTTTGTAACGGAATATAATTCAACAATTTCTTCAAGTTTCTGAAGAACATCCTCAGGCGAAGGAATCATTCCGCCCATTCTTCCCGTAAAGAAGACTTCACACTTTCCTTTTACAGAAAGCTGCACATCTTCAATCATTTGCCCCGCACTCATTTCAACATCAAGTATTGCTTTTACCTGGCAGCCGACTTTATAAAACTGGTCAACAGGGAATGGATACAGTGTAATTGGTCTAATCATACCAACCTTGATACCTTTTTCGCGCGCAAGGTCAACTGCTTTGTGACAAATTCTCGCGGTCAGTCCGTAAGCGGCAAGAACAAACTCTGCATCTTCTACTTTATACTCGTCGAACTTGACTTCATTTTCTTTGATTATCGCATACTTTTTTTGCAAGGTGATGTTTACCATTTCCATCTGCGCAGGGTCCATATGCAAGGTTGAAATATAATTTCGTCCTCTGCTCTTTGGTTTCCCGGTTGTTGCCCAATCCTGTTTGACATAAGGCAAAGAACCTGCAGGGCGAAGTTCAACTTTTTCCATCATCTGACCAAGCGCACCGTCCGTTAAAATCAAAACCGGATTACGGTATTTTTCTGCAAGACGAAATCCTTCAAAAACGAAATCGGACATTTCCTGTACTGATGCGGGTGCTAGGACTATCAAGTGATAATCTCCGTGACCACCGCCTTTGGTTGATTGAAAATAATCGCTCTGCGAAGGCTGAATTGTTCCAAGTCCCGGACCTCCTCGGTTAACATTAACTATTAGGCAAGGCAGTTCGGCAGCGGCAATGTATGAAATGCCTTCCTGCATCAAACTTATTCCCGGTGATGATGATGATGTCATTACTCTGGCACCTGCACCTGCTGCTCCGTAAATCATATTTATTGATGCAACTTCACTCTCTGCCTGGAGTACGATTGTTTTATATTCAGGGGCGTGTTCGGTTAAATATTCTAAAACTTCTGACTGCGGTGTGATAGGGTATCCGAAATATGCCTGCATCCCTGCTCTCAGTGATGACTCGGCAAGGGCTTCATTACCCTTCATTAATCTTATATCTGCTGTTGAATTGGTTTTTGTATTTTCCATATTATTCTCCAAAATTAAACAGCTTTCTTCTTTTTAGTTTCGCGGTAAACTTTGATTGCAACATCAGGACAAACCAGGGCGCAGTTAACGCATCCGGTGCAGTTATCTTTATTTAATTCAACATAACGGTAGCCGTTATGATTAATATTTTTTGACAAGGCAAGACTTCCCTGCGGACAGGCATCGATGCAAATTTCGCATCCCTTGCACGCATTTTTGTCTATTTCTACATATCCTTTAATCATTACATTAGCTTTCTATTTTCTTTCACTATCCAAACTTAGTGCCAAAAAAGTAATCATAAATCTATGAAAATAATGATGTTTTGGCAATAAATTTTTCACTTAAGAGAAATAGCGAAACAAGCAATTTCCAATTATTGAGAAGTTGAGGGGAGTAACAATTGTTGATAGGCGCAATTAATTAATGCTTGTAAAATTGTCTGAACTGTGATTCTCATGATTAGGTTGATTATTGTGATTTGAAGTAAAATTAGTTATGGTTGTGAGTTGAATGTTGCGGGTTTAATTTATTTTACATTTGATTGTGTTTATTTTTGGAGGAAATTATGTCGCAGGTGTGTCGTCCTGAA
>CAIWTC010000112.1 GCA_903915485.1 uncultured Ignavibacteriales bacterium
GGTTCGCCATAAAATGGAATTTTTACTCTTTGAACTGCCTGCCTGTATAATTTCTGAAGACTCCTTAAATCCATTTTAACAGGATAATTTTCAAGAAAATCTTTCATCGTGGCAAACAAACCGGAAAAATGAAAAAGAAACTCTCTGGTCAATAACTCTGGGGTCAAACCTGTATCCTTTGTTTTCTCAAATGATAAATCAGTATTTTCCTTAAAAAGTAATATCAGATGCTGGCAACTTGAAATGAATTTTTCAGGATCTTCGGCTTTATCAAAAATAAAACTAAGTGAATTGAAAGTTTCTTCCGAATTATTGAAAATAATTTGATGAATTTCTTCTTTTGTAAAATAGATTTTATTTGAATTAAGTATCTGTTCCGAAGTTGTACTATCTTGATTCAGTGAGACTTCTAATGCAGAACGCACATAGGGGTGTTGAAAGAATAAAAGAAGATTCCGGAAATAAAATCGGTTTGATGATTTTACAGCGTGGATATGCAGTTCAAAAAAAGATTCAAATAACTGATGAAGTGAAACACCTGACATGGGTAAGCCCATTGTAATATTCATTCCCCCAATCCCTTCAGGCAATGAATTGAGCATTGGCATCAGCATATCCTCTTTACCCAGGACGAGTGCAGTTGTTGAGAGGTCATCCCCGGAATTATTTATGTCCTTAATTATCTGACCAACTGCTTTGGCCTGTCCAATATTTTTTGCAACACCAAGTAAAGCAATCTTTTTAGGGCCTGTTCTGAATTCGTCAGTTATCCATTTAATCTCCTTCAGGTTTTTATTTAGAAAACTTTTCCGAAGAAAGGTCCCGGCTTCCTGTATTTCATTATCAAGGTAATAATGATCAGCATCCCAGAGAATATCTGCTTTACCCGAGGAAACAAGACAGTTGATAATCTTTTCCTCAGATTTGGTCATTGCATTAAACCCCGCAAAAATGATCTTTTCCCATGGGATATTTAGTTCACTGCTATCAATCTTTTCAGCAAGCTCCCTGTATGCCATTCCCTGAGTGGCTTTTCCCTTTTCATTTAAACTTCTTTTAAGACCATTATAATAGTCTATTAATGATCTGAAAAATTCCAGATATCGCTGTTCAAAGTCGGTGAGTTCATTTTTATCCGGACTCCATAACGAAATAGCTTTACTGTCAGTAAGATAGGTGAATATCGATCTTGCATCAGCCAGATAATGATCTATTTCCTCAAAATCCTCAAGCGCGGTTGGCGCCCAATCAATAAAATCATCGAAAGATTGAGTTGTATTCCCAATCTGTTGATGAACATGAAACATTTCAAACAAAAGTTCCTCATTTTGCACCGGAGTTTTCTCTGTCAGATGGAAAATAAAATCTTCAATTGAATAGCAGTTTGGAAACCATACAGGTTTATCAATCAGATCCGCTAAATGTTTTCTCAGGAAAACAGAAGCCCTGCGGTTAGGAAAAACAAGTGCAAGCTTTTGAAAATTACCTGAATAATTATCGTTTATATGTTTTGCGACTTTTAATAAAAAACCTTCCATTTTTAATCTTTGAATAATTTTGAGGCTGCTCTCAGGCTCTCAGATTTACCTACATCAATCCACTTATCACTATCATGCGCATAGGCAATAATCTTCTCATTTTCAGATAATTGTAAATAGGCTTCAATAATTGAGAATTTGCCTTTAAGGGTCAGCTTATCAAAGAATTGGGTGCTAATAATCTGAATCCCACTGAAAGCTAGCTTGTTAAGATTCAATTCGTTATACCCATTATTAATTTTAATCTGATTATTATTTTCGTTTTTCCACCCTCGCAAACAATTAGTATTATCAAAAAGCAAATATCTGCTGGTAC
>CAIWTC010000113.1 GCA_903915485.1 uncultured Ignavibacteriales bacterium
CTTATAACCTCACTCAGACTATCGCAATAACAAAACGCTTGGGACTCACAGGACTCACACTCAAGAGTATGCACCTACCCCTAACACTAAGCAAAGAAGAAATGGAAAAGTCAGTTCAGGAAATAAAAGACTCAGGCCTAAACTTTTACGGTGTTGGAGTTTTATATATGACCACCGAAGAAGAAGTCAAACAGGCATTTGAATATGCAAAAGCAGCAGGCGTCAAGATGATTATTGGCGTTCCTGAGCATAACTTACTACCTTACGCGGAAGATATGGTTAAGAAATACAATATCAATTTAGCAATTCACAATCACGGTCCGACAGATAAAAGATATCCAACCCCTGATTCAGTTTATGAAAAAATCAAAAACATGGATAAGCGCGTTGGACTTTGCTTCGATATCGGTCACACCGTCCGCGCAGGAGTTAATCCTTCAGAATCCGTTACAAAGTGTTTTGATAGGTTAATGGATGTACACATCAAAGATGAATCAGAACCTACAGAAAAAGGCAACACAGTTGAAATCGGCCGCGGCATCATTGACATTCCCGCATTCTTAAAAACATTAATCAAACTTGACTACAAAGGAACGGTCGCTTTTGAATTTGAAAAAGATGAGAAAGACCCGCTCCCCGGCATAGCAGAATCTGTTGGATTCGTTCATGGTGTACTTTCGGTGCTATGATGAACAACTTAATAAAAACCTTTGTGCTCGCGGCGCTGTTGCTGCCGGCAAATATTCTTTTTGCTCAAAATACTGAACGACCAAGAATCATTGGACTTGCTCATGTGTCCATTAAGGTCAGCGACATAAATAAAGCAAGAGCATACTACGGAACATTCCTCGGTTATGACGAAGCATTCACTTACTATAACAAGGATTCAAGTGTATCTGTTGCATTCTTTAAAGTAAATGACAGACAATACATAGAAATCACTCCGACGCTTCAACCAAAAGAAGTTGAAAGACTAGGACATTTTTGTTTTCAAACCGATGATGCAGAAAAAATGCGCATGTATCTTTCTGCTAAAGGAATAACAGTACCCGAAAAATTATTAGTCGGCAGAGATAGGAATCTCCACTTTACAGTCATGGACCCCGACAGTCACAAAGTTGAATTCGTGCAAGTGCTTCCCGGTTCGGACCACTTTATAAATAAGGGAAAACATAATACCGATAAACGCGTTTCTGACAGACTGCTTCACACCGGCATAACAGTCAAGGACGCGAAAAAAGCAGATGGGTTCTATAAAGATATTTTAGGCTTTGTAGAATTCTGGCGCGGCGGCTATGCTGACACTATCAACTGGATTAACATGCGCCTTCCTGACTGCACCGATTATATTGAATACATGCTTTACCCCGGCGAAATAACGCCTGTTAATCTTCACTCAGCACATCACATCTCCCTGATGGTTCCTGATTTGCAGAAATCAATTGAACTGCTCAGCGAAAGAACCAACGGTAAAAATCTCGGCGCTCCTAAGGTCGGCATAAATAAAAGATGGCTATTGAATATGTATGACCCCGACGGAACCAGAACAGAACTTATGGAACCGCATACAGTTAAATGATAATATTTCAAAATAGAAAGTAAGTTTTATAATGAAACAAACCAGAAAACAATTTCTAAAAACAATTGCAATAGGCTCGGTGGGACTTGCCACCGGAATAAGTGCGAAAAGCTACGGTAGAATTCTCGGAGCAAATGATAGACTAAACTTTGCGGTAGTCGGTCTAAGAAGCAGAGCATACGCACATCTTGCAGGGATTAAATCTGTCCCCAATACAAACATAACTCATATCGCTGATGTCGATTCACGGGAACTTGAAAAATTTTCCAACGGAGTTAATAAAAAATTCGGGACTACTCCCATCAAAGAAAAAGATTTCCGAAAGATACTTGAATCAAAAGATGTTGACATTGTAACAATTGCATCACCCGACCATTGGCATGCAACGATGGCAATCATGGCCTTACAGGCAGGGAAACATGTCTTCGTAGAAAAACCTTGCAGTCACAACCCTCATGAAGGGGAAATGATTATCGCCGCACAAAAGAAATTCGGCAAAGTTGTTCAGATGGGAAATCAGCATCGCTCCGCAGAACTTGCAATCGAAGCAATGAACAGAATTCACGGCGGCTTAATCGGCGATACATACTTTGGAAAAGCCTGGTACACTAATAACCGGAAATCAATCGGCGTTGGTAAACCCGCTCCCGTTCCCGACTATCTGGATTGGGATTTATGGCAAGGCCCCGCACCGCGCGTTCCCTATAAAGACAACATTCATCCTTACAACTGGCATTGGTTCTTTAGATGGGGCACAGGCGAATCACTCAACAACGGCACACACGAAGTTGATTTATGCAGATGGGCGCTGAATGTTGGTTACCCTGATTCTGTTACTTCTACCGGCGGGAGATATCATGACAAGGATGATTGGGAATTTTATGATACACTTGTAACAAATTTTAAGTACAAAGATAAAATGATTTCATGGGATGGCTTATGCTGCAACGATAAAAAATATTACGGGCGAAGCAGAGGCATAGCGGTGTACGGAACAAAAGGAGTTGTTATATTAGACAGACAAGGTTATGAAGTTTATGATTTAGAAGACCATAAACTAGAAGAAAGAACCGTGCAGGATAAAAACACAACCAAAGATTTGCAAAGCATTGACAGCATGACAGATGCTCACTTCCGCAACTTTGTGAATGCTATCCAAAACGGAGAAAAACTTCATTCCCCAATTGAAGAAGGAAATGTAGCGGTTACAATGCTTCATCTTTCCAACATCAGTTGGAGAGTTGGCAGAACCTTGAATTTAAATAACAGCGACGGCCACATATTAAATGACGCGGAAGCAATGCATCTATGGAAAAGACAATATGAAAAAGGATGGGAATTATAAAATGATTTCAGCAAAAATAAAATACACTTTACTGCTCACAATATTATTACTGATTGTATCCTCGGCAACTGCTTCAGCACAAATAGAAAAACGCATTGCTGCTTTCGGGTCTTCCGTTTGTAATGCCACAGGCGACGAGACCACAGAAGGCGGATATATCGGCAGACTTACCGTGCTTGTAAAAAAATACGGATTCGAACTTATTAATGTTTCAAGAGGCGGTGACAATACAATTAAAATTCAAGAGCGATGGGAAAAGACAGATATTGCTCCAAAGAAAAAGGTCGAAGATAATCAATATCTACTGCCTGTAAATCCAAAGTTCGTTATCATCGGACTTTCTTTAGCTAATGAAGGTTTAGCGAAAAAAACCGACGCGGGTAAGGACAGTATCTTTGAACAATTCAGAACAGGCATAATAGGCATTATTGCAAGGCTTCGTCAATTAGGGAAAATTCCCGTAGTTGCGAATTGCTACCCTAACCAAGCATACTCGCTTGAAGACTATGCATATTTAAGAAAAATGAATCTAATCATCAGTTCTTGGGATGTTCCGTCAATTGATTTACTTGACTGTATCGATGATGGCTCGGGACGCTGGCTCGATGGCTTCTACCGCGATCCATCACATCCCTCAAGCGGCGGGCACAGGGAAATGTTTTTCACTTTTCCCCCGACACTGTTTTCCGCATTGGAATCAGGCAAACCAGTGCCATCGTTTTTAAGTAGTAATCAATGCGCATCAATTACATATTCAAACGAACCTGCCTTCGTTTACAAACCGGCAGATACAATTCATTCATTCACAAATTCTTTTTTGTTAAGAAACCCTGACAAACTTACCCTTGTGAAAATTGATGGAATGAAAGGCATTGTTGCAAGTTCAGAATACTCCTCAAAAAGCGAAAAGAGAATTTCGCTAAACATAAACACTTCTGCTGACACATTAATTACTCAATTAAAATACGAGAACGGGAAAATAATTTACTTATCAGGCAAAGACAACAAAACAGAAGTACCATTTAATTTTGATAAAGACAAATGGTATAGAGTTACACTGACACACCAATCAGCAAAAGGAGAAACAAAAGTATATATACAAGACTTTTTATTACTGACCGTCGCGGAAAGAATTATCCCCGGCAAATTCAAAATCGGTCTAAGAGGCAGCGGAGACTATAAAGACATACTCCTTTACCGTTCAGCACTAAACCTGACCGAAGTACAATTCAACCTGACCGGCAAACTATACCGTTCAAGTCTCGAAATATACTCCCCGCTTAATGACGATTCATTCTCAGAAAACTCCGAGCCAAAGAATTTCGCACAAAGTTTATCGACATTGTATGTTAAAGGGAAAGTTATCCCCTCTATAAAATAAAATTATATTTCGTAGGGGCACAAAATTTTGTGCCCCTATAAGTTATTACCCAAAGCAATCCTTATTTAAACATAGTACATTCCACAGCAACCCAACAAAACAAGCACTGATAACAATTGCAGTTATCATAGTCGGCTTAATACTGGCAATCGGATTCCGCAACTATGATGATTCAGCATTCACTAATAGCCTGGCGGGATTTCTGCTGGGTATTCTTCTTATGCTAATCGGCATTCCGGGATTAATAACTCTCGGAACAGAAACAATTACCATCGACACAAACACAAGATGCATTCTTATTGAAAATGTGAATAGATTCAGAAAGAAAAATAAATTGATATATTTTAAGGAGATAGCAGAAGTGTTTGTGGGGTGTCAGGGAAAATGCTCAAGCGGGACAATGTTGTAATATGTCTGCCTTAGACTTAACACCGGGAAAGTTTATAATTTATTTTATCCGTCATATTACGACGGAAGGTGTGACAAATCAGTGGCCGAAAGCCGCTGCAACCGCATTCAAGAATACATTGCGCTGTAATCATACCCCATTAACCACTTACAACTCACAATTCACCATTAATAAATATTTTTCCTCTGCTCTGCAAAACCTTTTTAGAATCATAATATGCTTCTTTCATTTTTGCTTTTTGAGAATTTCCCAAGTAAGTTAGAGTAGTATCACCATACATCGACGAAGGCAAAATATAATATCTCATTTTATTCTTTACGATTCCCTTAAAAACCCAAGTTGGAACTGCATTAACATTCTTCAACTTCAACTTACCGGAACTCAGATTTTTCTCAATTTGCAAATCAAGAATAACTCCCGCATCTGAATATCTCCACTGCTGATTTGAAAAGAAATTACCTAAGGAATATGCAACAATACCGCTATCAAGTTTAGTATTGTTTGTTTTGAAATATTCTACAGGCTGAAGTACATGAGGATGACTGCAGATAATGATATCAGCACCGGCGTTGACAACTGCACTTACAGCTTCGCGTTGATGCTTATTTTCCGTTCGTTGATCCTCCTCCCCTATATGCATATACACTATAACCAAATCGGGAGAGTATGTTCTTGCCTTTGCTATATCTATTCTTATTTGCGCAGTATCAATAATATTTACTAAATACATTTTATTCTTGGGAGATGCATTCCCGTTTAAATCTTTTGTATAGCCGAGTAAAGCAGCGTTAATCCCTTTGATGTTTATAATCCTTATCGAGTCCTTATCTCTTTGAGAGGAGAAAGTTCCGGTGGACTTTATTCCGCATTTATTTATTTGTTGAATTGTCCTAAGGATTCCATATTCACCCCTGTCTATGCAGTGGTTATTGGAAGTAAATAAAAAGTCAAACCCGACTGTACGCAAACTTTTCACATAATCATCGGGACTGTTAAAAAGCGGATATCCCGAATAGTTTTTATCCGCGCCTGCAAACACAGTTTCTAAATTTCCAAAAAGACAATCTGACTTTTTGAATTCACCGATAACATTTTCAAACACGGGAGCAAAATCAAAACTATCCGCACTCACCATCGCTGATTTATATTGCGGCATATGACACATGAGGTCACCGACGAATGATAGCGTAATAACTTTAGAAGAGTCCTGCGCATTAGCATCAGCGCGCTGAAAAGAAGAATATGGATTATAAGAAAGTGAGAGTAATACTGCTAAGGTTAGATATACTTTATGAAGCATAGCAAAGTCAATCATTTATTTGGCCCAGGCACAGATGACTGTAGGTCGAAGCTCCGTTTCGACATTAGTCCGCCGAAGATGGGTTCGCTTACACTTTTGGGGAACATCATTTACTTTATATAATCAAGATATTGAAGTTGTCCGGGTAAGAAATAATAATAACATCCCCACAAGAGAAACCCAATAGAAATCGGAATTGAAAAATTATCATCCGCCCAACCAAAAGAAATATTCTCGACAATAGCGCCTATTGCAACGGCAATTATTCCAAACACATATTCCATCGGAAGATTACTTGCCTTTGGTGTCAGAAGCACTACTACAACAGCGCTCACAAAAAATGTTAAAGTTCCCTCAAGTGATTTTGCCAGAAATTTATGCTTACCGAATTTTCTGCCGATTAACGCTGCAAGTGTATCACTTATTATCAATACAGTAAATGCAACTGCAAATATTTTTTCAGGGAAAATAAGGAAACATATTAATGCCGAAAGCAAAACATAAGTAGCACCATTCAGGTTTTTTTTCTTTGCATCCACTTCATGTTTTCTCATCATGAAACCAAACACAGGATAAAAGATTTTAGCAACTGAAGGTAAATAGTGCCTGCTCAAATCAAGCAGAAGCGCGAATAATGTAATGCCGCCTAAAATATAAGCAGAGAGTGAATGCGGTAAATATGCGGCTAATATGGGAATGGATAAACTACAGAGATGAATTGACTTTCGTATAACTTCATCTCTGTAATTAATATCGTCTTGTTGAATTTCCTTGGTGGACATTAAACTCAACTTGGGTTCTGTCGCTCTTCTAATAATTTCTTTACATGATCAGGAATTTCTTCACCTCCGCCGTGCTTTTCAAACGGTGGGAGTTCCTTACCCTGAATCAACTGGTCGATTTCTTCGCTGTCAAGAATTTCGCGCTCTAACAATTCCTTAGAAAGTTTATGCAGTACTTCCACATTTTCCTTTAGAATTCCTTCCGCACGATGCATACAGGATAAAATTAAATCTCTGATTTCTTCGTCAATCTCATTTGCAATTTTTTCAGAGTAATCTCTGTGTTTCTGAATTTCTCTGCCAAGGAATATCTCTTCCTGTTTAGCGCCGTAGCTTAAAGGTCCGAGTTTTTCACTCATTCCCCATTCACAAACCATCTTGCGGGCGATACTTGTAGCTTTTTCAATATCGTTTCCTGCACCGGTTGTGTAGTGGTCGAAAATTAATTTTTCTGCTGCTCTGCCGCCGAGTGCATAAGTCATCATAGCCATCAAATACTGTTTTGAATAAGTATGCTTTTCATCGATAGGCAAATAACTTGTTACGCCTAGCGCACGACCTCTCGGGATAATAGTAACCTTATGAACAGGATCTGCTTCAGGAATCATCTTTGCAACAAGCACATGACCAATTTCATGATAAGCAGTCGTTTTCTTTTCATCTTCTGAGATTATCATGCTCTTGCGTTCCATGCCCATCATTACTTTATCTTTTGCTGCTTCGAAATCGTCCATGTCAACAAAAGACTTATTCTTACGGGCAGCAAGCAATGCAGCTTCGTTTACAAGATTTGCTAATTCAGCACCGGCAAGTCCCGGAGTTCCTTTAGCTAAAACTTCAAGTTTCACATCTTTCGAAAGAGGAATGTTACGCGTATGAACTTTGAAAATTCCTTCACGGCCTTTAACATCGGGACGGTCAACTACAACTTGACGGTCGAATCTTCCCGGTCTTAATAGCGCAGGGTCAAGAACATCAGGTCTGTTTGTTGCTGCGATAATAATTACGCCGCTGTTCTGTTCAAAGCCATCCATCTCAACCAATAACTGATTAAGCGTTTGCTCTCTTTCATCATGTCCGCCGCCTAAGCCTGCACCGCGGTGACGGCCGACTGCATCAATCTCATCTATAAAAATAATACAAGGAGCGCTCTTTTTTCCCTGCTCAAATAAATCTCTTACACGGCTTGCACCTACACCGACAAACATCTCAACGAAGTCCGCACCGCTTATCGAGAAAAACGGAACGCCTGCTTCACCCGCAACTGCACGGGCTAATAATGTTTTTCCTGTTCCCGGAGGGCCTAAGAGTAAAACTCCTCTTGGAATTTTTCCGCCAAGGCGCTGGAACTTGGTTGGTTCTTTTAAAAATTCAATTATCTCTTCAAGCTCTTGCTTAGCTTCATCAGCACCGGCAACATCCTGGAATGTAACTTTGTTGTTCGACTGATTAATCAACTTTGCTTTGCTCTTACCGAATGAGAATATTCCGCGTGTACCGCCGCCGCCGCCGCTTCCGCCGCCGCCTTGCATACGGCGCATGAATAACACCCACACACCTATGATTAGTATCCATGGAATCATTCCAATTAGTACATTAAACCATTCGGATGATTGCTTATCAAATGTATATTGAACACCATATTTCTGCCATTCAGCAGACTGTTCACGAACCAATGGTTCAGGCATATAAACTGAAATGGATTTAACTTCTTTCCCGTTAACCTGGAAAGTTGTATCCTTAACATTAGCCTTAAAGCTATAGTCATTAATATCTGATTTTGTAATTATAGCCCGGTCAAGCTTTCTGCCTTC
>CAIWTC010000114.1 GCA_903915485.1 uncultured Ignavibacteriales bacterium
TGTTAGTTTAACACATACACTAAACCCTAAAACATTTTATGAGTTAAAGTTTAACAGTTTGTTTGCTCATTTAAGAGCAGATGCAAACGGTCTTGATTGGACTCAATATAAAGAACCAAAAGATGTTGCTAATTTTCCTGTAATATATTTTAATACTGGTCGGGATACTATTGGAATTATTCCCGGAGATGGTTTCTGGGATGTTGGTAATCCTTCCACATGGCATGACCATTATGTAAAAGAATATTCTGTCAAAGGTGATTTGACCAGCTTTTTTGACGAAAAAAATAAATTTAAAGCAGGTTTCGATGCTCAATTTCAGGAGATGCAAGTTGTAGATATTTATCAACCTTGGATTGGTAAACTTGGGTTGAACAATGATATTTATAAGGTATATCCTGCAAAAGGTTCGCTATATGCACAGGATAACATAAACTTTTCAGGAATGATTCTTAACTTTGGATTGCGATTTGATTATTGGTTCCCCGGAAAGTTTGTTGATGATGCTGTAAAGAATAAAGATATTACCACTATGCCTCAACAAACAAGAGATGGTTATCAAGCAGATACATATAACTTTTTTGGCAGAAGATTCAAAGGCAGATTAAGCCCCAGGTTAGGCATCTCTCATCCTGTTTCAGATTTTCAAACATTGTTTTTCTCATACGGACATTTCAGCAAATGGCCGACGCCTCAGAATGTTTACGCAAAGTTAAATCCTGTGAGTGCTCAATCATCTTTTCAAACTTTCGGTAATCCAAATTTGAATCCTGAAACTACAGTCGCATATGAGCTGGGTGTAAAAACTCAGTTTTCGCAGAACGATGTACTTACACTAACTGCATATTACAAAGATATCTTTGACTATGTCAGCACAAGGTCTGCCGTAATTATAACCCCAAGACTAACAAACCAAAGTATTACCACTTATGTAAATTCAGACTATGCCCGTTCCAGAGGTATTGAGATTGAGTATAAGAAAAGAGAAGGCAAGTGGTACACCGGGGCATTTAATTTTACTTACTCAATTATTACAGGAAAAAGTTCATCTCCTGATGAAGGTTCACTGGTTGCAAGAGGAAGTTTAACTGAGTCTATTAAAGAGTACTATATGTCATGGGACAGACCTATTAACTCCTCAATCTCTTCAAATTTCTATATCGAAGATTATGATTTGAATATTTATATAAGAGAGCAATTTGAATCAGGAAAGAGATATACCCCTGCTGTATTCACAAGATATAATCCTAATGACGGCCGTCCTGAATATGTAACTATTACATATGATAGAAATAACAAGATTGGTCAAAACTGGCTTTGGACTGATATGAACATTGAGAAAAACCTGAGTATCGATAAAATTAAATTTTCTGTATTTATGGAAATTAACAATTTATTTGACCAGCACAACTCAGCGATTATCAATCCTGTAACTGGTAAAGCATATGAGTATGGTGACCCGACTCCAACAGGTTGGAACGACCCATTATATCCAAAACTACAGGCACCGGTTAGTGCATTTCCCTTTAATCCGGCTAGATACTTAACTAGAAGAAATATTAAATTTGGAGTGAGTTTAAAGTTTTAATTATGAAAAATATTCTAATAACAATAACAATTTTAGCAGCTCTAAATATTGGACTAAAAGCCCAGTTGTTCCCCATATTAGGCGGACAAAGAGCTGGTATTTCTACCGCTGAATTTTTGAAAATCGGAGTTGGTGGAAGATCCTCTGCTTTAGGCGAGGCATTTGTAGCTATTTCTAATGATGTTTCAGCATTGTACTGGAATCCTGCAGGGTTAGTTCAATTTAATGACAACCAAGTAATGTTTTCTCATAATAAATGGGTGGTTGACATTAATCATGACTTTTTAGGAGCTGTTTATCATCTTGACGGTGAAAATGCAGTAGGTTTGGCAGTTACTTCGCTATCTATGAACGATATGCCTGTAACCACAGAATATCAACCTTTTGGTACCGGCGAGTATTTTGGATATAGAGATGTAGCAATTGCATTAACATATTCACGAAAAATGACGGAACAGTTTAGCTTTGGTGGAACAATAAGGTACATTGATGAAACTCTTGACAAAGTAAAAATGCGCGGTGTTATGATCGACCTAGGCACATATTACTGGACGGGATTGGGTACTTCTAGATTTGCAGTGTCCGTTTCAAATTTTGGTAATCAACTTGCCGCTGATGGTAAGGTTTTGTTAATTGGCAAGAGAAGTAATTCCGAATGGCAGTCATTTTCTCCGCCTACGGTTTTTAGAATTGGTTTTGCCTTTGAACCTTATAAAACTGATTTAAATATGCTAACCGCATCAATACAGTTGAATCATCCGAACGATAATAGTGAGAATGTTTCAACAGGTCTTGAATATACATATGATAATATGCTTTTCCTGCGGGGCGGATATAAATTTAATGTTGAAGAACAAAATTACTCGTTTGGTGCCGGAGTAAATGTTCCGTTAGGTTTTGCAAATGTAACTTGTGACTACGCATATCAAAATTTTGTTCGCTTAGGAACTGCACATCGTTTTTCAATTATTTTAGGTTTATAAAATGATAAAAAAGTTTTTGATTTATTTAATTCTAGCCATGCCATTTATTTTGGGATGTGGCGATAAATTTGATCTTGCAACACTAGGAAATATAAAAGGTACGACCAATACCGGAGATACTCTATATGTTCAGTTAAGTCCAAATCCAAAGATAGCCGAGCCCGGTTGGGAGGGGTTTACAAA
>CAIWTC010000115.1 GCA_903915485.1 uncultured Ignavibacteriales bacterium
AAGTATCGCGAACGCATTGCAGAGTATTCTTATCTTTATATATATCATCACTATCAAGTTGAACTACAAACTTTCCTGCTTGACTGCTGTTGATTCCGACATTCCAGCATCCTCCGATTCCCAAATCATTTTCGGTTGGGGTGATTAGTATTATCCGTGAATCAAGTTTCGCTAAATCAGAGACGCACTCTGTTGTTCCGTCTGTTGAATGATTATCAATTACTATTAGATTAAAAGGGAAGTTGGTAATTTGACTGCAAACTGAAAGGATAGCATCTTTAATAGTATTAATTCTATTCTTTACAGGGATTATAACTGAGACTTCCGTGGCAAAACTTTTGTCGAATTCCTCAATTTCTTTTGGAGGCTTTGTGATTAATGCGCCTACTCTGCCGAGATATGCCGTTTCTGCTTGTTCCATCTCGATTTGAACTTCTCTGTTCTTCGGGTCAACATAACTGAACATTATGGAATCTGAAATTGCGTTACTGCTATTTTCAATGCTGTAACAGGGTTCATTTAGGTGAAAAATATCAGCCAATTCTGAAATGCGCAAACGCAAGTCGTATAAACCGGCAAATTTGTAATTTGCATCTGCATTTTGAAAAACCCGGTTTGCAATTGCAGTGTTGAATAGGAGTACATTCCCAAAATCAAAGTCATCACGGATACTTCCTTGCTGATAGTTAATTAAACTATGCAGTGTTTGGGCGGAGCATTCCGATTCATAGAAGTCAGAATATAAAATTCCACAATTGGTATCGCCGGCAACACTCAGCATACGCATTAATGAATTAGTGCTGATGTTCACCGGTGCTGCGTTCTTTATTAAAACGAAGTAGGGCGTCTCGCAATTTTCTAAAATATCGCGAATAGTTTTTGACGATTCAGGGTGGTCTATTTGGATATGTTTATGCTTGGCGGGAATATCGGAGGTCTTGTTATTAGTCATGAAAAACACATCCCCAACCAGAGAGTCGGAGAGGGTGCTCAGCAATTGAGAATCCGGTGAAAAAATAGTCTTTCCAACGAGATAGAATGATACTTCCGGCATGAAAAATCCCTGCAACATTAAAGAAAATTACTATATGTGATTTAGATAATACAAAATTAAATATTTATTGTATTATATTAGGAAAAATTAATAAAATATTCTTAGAGTAGGATGATTATTTTGGGATTCTCTTACTGATTATACAGTAATTTAAGAAAGGTAAAGTATGCGTGTTATATTATTTTTTATAGTCTTTACAGCGATTCAAAGTTTTGGATTTGCAAATTTACGGGGTGATACTACCCAGGTTGAGGATGAGGAGTTTTCTTATAAGAGCCGTGATTTAGTTGGAGTAGGGATGTGGACGGGTGCTGCGAGTGGTTCCGGCGCATCGGTTCGATTTAATCCGGGTGGCAAAAATTTTATATTGCAACTAACCGGTTATTATTACAGCATGGACACAACTCAATCTTCTTCGATTGGCGTTGCAGGTATAGTTCCTCTTTATTCGGACCATAGGTCCCGTTACTATGCAATGATGGCAGTTGCAAATTATGTTGATTCCGGTCTCAAGTCAAGAAATAGAATAGGCGCGAGTTTGGGCGCGGAATGGATGGCCTGGAACCGTCTTTCATTAAATATTACCATTGATGTGTTTACCTGGTTTGATGATGGAACAAAAATATCTCCGCTTGCTTCTGCCGGTGTTTATGTTTATATCTAAAGGGTGATTAGATTAGGCGGCAAAATGCTATATGTGAGGACTCAACAATAAACATGTACATATGCCTCACAATATTTTATAAGAATATTATTAAAGCAGTATCGTAATTGATACTGCTTTAATTTTTTAAAACATCCTTCAGGTATTTTCCTGTCCAGGAATTCTTGCACTTGACAATATCTTCAGGCGTGCCTGTTACTACAATTTCACCGCCCCGGTCACCTGCTTCGGGACCCATCTCTATTACATGGTCTGCACACTTAATGATTTCAAGGTTATGCTCGATAATTACTACGGAGTGTCCCTTTTTAATCAACATCTGAAAGCAATTTATTAGCTTCTGAATATCATCATAATGTAGGCCTGTCGTAGGTTCATCAAATATGTATAATGTTTTTTGAGAATCATTTTGCGAAGTCAGTTTAGTGGCAAGTTTTACGCGCTGGGCCTCTCCGCCTGAAAGTGTGTTTGACGGCTGACCTAATTGAATATATCCGAGACCAACTTCTGATAAAGTCCTTAATAGATTCAATAGACGGTTATGACCATGGAAGAACTCAACTGCTTCATCAACGGTCATGTTCAGCACATCAACTACATTTTTACCTCTGTAGTGAACATCGCGAACATCTTTTTTAAATCTTGTTCCTTTGCAACTTTCGCATTCTAAATATAAATCAGCAAGGAACTGCATCTCAACTTTAATGAATCCGTCACCCTGACAATCCTCGCATCTGCCGCCGGGGACATTGAATGAAAAGAATCCGGGTTTGTATCCCCGCGATGATGCTGCATGTGTGGCGGCAAAAATATCTCTTATAATCTCAAAGGCCTTTATATAGCTTATCGGATTTGAGCGCGGTGTTTTACCAATAGATGATTGGTCAACTATTTCGATATCCTTTATATACTGCATACCGTCAATATTGCTCAAGTGGCCTATTGAAGAGGGATTCATGCCGAAGTGTTTGGCAATATTCCCATAAAGCACATTGTGAACCAAAGAACTTTTGCCTGAACCGCTAACTCCGGTAACGACCACAAATTTATTCAAAGGGATTTTTACGCTGATATCTTTTAAGTTATTTTCGAATGCTCCTTCGATTGTAATATAATTTGATTCCGAAATATCTCTAATGTTTGGTAGAGGAATTCGCTTCCTGCCTGATAAATAATCTCCCGTTAATGAGTTGTTCCCTTCGGAAATAATCTCGTCAAAATTTCCCTGGAAAATTATTTCACCTCCATGTTTTCCGGCGCGGGGACCGACATCCACAATCATGTCTGCTTCCCTCATCATCTCAGGGTCGTGCTCTACGACGAGTACTGTGTTTCCTAAGTCGCGTAAGTTTTTCAGAATCTTAATAAGTTTTGCGTTATCTCTCGGATGCAAACCAATACTTGGTTCATCTAATACATACAATGTTCCAACCAATGCGGAACCCAATGCTGTTGCAAGGTTTATCCTTTGTGTTTCGCCTCCCGATAAAGTAGAACTGTATCTGTCCAAAGTCAGGTAGCCAAGACCCACATCATTAAGGTAACTTAATCGTTTGATGATTTCCTTAATTGCTAAATCGGCGATCTTAGCATCGTAACTGGAAAGCACGAGTGACTTAAAAAATATCAAGCATTTATTGATAGGCATTTTAGTTACATCATAAATTGAATTATCTCCAATTTTAACCTGAAGTGCTTCTCTTCTGAGTCGTCCTCCGTTACACGCTGTGCAGACAGTATATCCGTTATATCTGCTTAACATGATGCGGATATGCATCTTGTAATTATCTTCTTTTAAGGCCTCGAAAAATTTATCTAGTCCGATAAACTTTCCAAACCCGGTTTTGATAAACTTAACTTGTGTTTCGGTAAGTTCGCGGAAGGGGACATCAACGGGTATTTTATATTTGCTCGCATTTTGAATCAGATCGCGATTATATTTACTAAAACGCAATCCTCTCCAAGGGGCGATTGCGCCATCAACAATGGATAGACTTGGATTAGGGATAACCAGGTTCATATCAATCCCCACAACTTTGCTAAACCCTTGGCATACCGGGCAAGCACCAAACGGGTTATTGAATGAAAAGAATCTTGGTTCGGGTTCTTCATATCGTATCCCGCAGCACTCGTAGTATTTATTATGTTCGCGGATTGTGGAATCTTCCTGGTTAATAAGAACAATTCTGCTTTCACCTTCTCGAAATGCAATTTCGATTGAATCGGCAAGTTTGTCTCTCATTTTTCCTTTGGAGATTTTGAATCTTTCGACAACGATATAAATCCCTTCTTTGGAATCCGGGAGGAAATTTTCTTCCGAAAGGTCAATGAATTTACCTTTATAGTAAATTCTGAAAAACCCCCGTTTTTTTATTAAGTCAATTTCATCTTTTATTTTCCTGCCTTCATGTGCATGAAGAGGAAAACCAAGCATCCACTTGCTGCCTATTTCTTGTGACTCAATATCTTCAATGACAGTAGTCATTGACGCTTTTGTTACAATTTTGTTGCAGTTTATGCAGAAGGTTTTTCCGACTCTTGCAAAAATAAGGCGCAGATAGTCGTAAATCTCTGTAGTTGTCCCGACCGTTGAACGGCTATTTCTTAAAGTAGTTTTTTGTTCAATAGCAACAGCGGGACTTATACCTAAAATTAAATCCACATCAGGTTTATGCATTCTTTCCAGGAACTGCCTTGCGTAGGAAGAAAGACTTTCGACATACCGCCGCTGACCTTCGGCAAAAATAGTATCAAACACTAACGAAGTTTTCCCGCTGCCGCTGACACCTGTGACAACCACTAATTGCCCGCGTGGAATTTCGATACTTATATTTTTAAGGTTGTGTTCTCTTGCACCTTGAACTATAATCTTTTTTTGGTCTTTTACGCCTTTTACTTGAATCATACTTTATTTTTTGTTTAAATCATTCTAATATCTAAGCAAAATACAACCGAGATATTTTTAAACAAAAAAAATGGGCGATAAATATTGCAAGATTTGATATTTTTGTGGATAATTTATACGGATTAAATACCTATTTCGAAAGAAGAATGAAAAAAGTCCAATCTTATGAAATAATTTCAACAATCGGCTCAGGCGGAATGGGAGTCGTTTACTTGGCAAAGCATGTACTTCAAAATAAGGTATATGCTCTGAAATCATTATTCCCGCAGTTCAATGCTGACCCGGTTACCCGGCAAAGATTTGAAAATGAAGCAGTAATCCTAAGTAAGTTATCCCACCGTAATATTTTACAAGTTTTTGATTTCTTCGAATTCGAAGGTTCTCTTTTCATTGTAATGGAGTACATTGAAGGTAGGTCGCTGGCTAAATTCATTTCATCAGAAATAGGACCAATCCCATTCCAAAAAGCACTTCCAATATTTTTACAAATTTTAGATGGCGTAGAGCATGCTCATCAAAATGATATTATACATCGTGACATCAAACCGAGCAATATCATTATTACTAACGAGCCTGTTGTAAAAGTTAGTGATTTCGGAATAGCTAAGAGCGAAACGCAAAATAAATTAACGGGAACAGGTACACAGCTTGGAACTGTTATATATATGAGTCCCGAGCAGATACGGGGCGAATCAGCAACAAAGCAAAGTGATATCTATAGTTTAGGAATTACACTCTATGAAATGCTTGCAGGCAAGACACCTTTCTATTCTGAAGTTGAAATCCCTGAATTTCGATTGATGGAAATGATTGTGTATCAGGCAATTCCTGACCCAAGAACATTTTATCCATATATCCCTCAGCAGTTGATTGATATCATAAACAAAGCAGTCTCAAAAGAGCCTGCACAGCGGTATAATGATGTGCATGAACTAAGAGCAGAGATTTTATCTTTTCTGCATGTGTCTTCATCGGCATCAGAGGCAACCGCTGAACACCTTCAGGAAGAATTGTACAAGGCTCAGGTTTATACTAACCCGCCAACTTCGAAGATGAAAGAGACCTCTGAGTATAGTACTCACTCAACTCCAAGTACTAGTCCAATTCAAGATAAACCAGGTCGCAGAAGTTATACACCATTTGTGGTTATTTTCGGAGTTTTAATAATACTTGGCATCGTGGGGTTTTTTTTGAAAGATAGACTGTTTAACAAAAAACTGACTCTAGATAAATCAGATACTCTCATCATTTTTGCACAAAAACAGGATATGGCTTTAATTGAAACGGGGCAGTATATGATGGGAAGTAATTTACTCGAAAATGAAAAACCAATTCATCAAGTTGTGTTGGATAGTTTTTGGATGGATAAAAATGAAATTACGGTACTTCAGTATAAAGAGTTTTGTAATTCCACAAAAACCAAAATGCCCACTGAGCCAAGTTGGGGATGGCGGGATGATTATCCTATTGTGAATGTAAGTTGGCATGATGCGAACAATTATGCAAAGTGGTCAGGTAAAAGACTGCCAACAGAAGCCGAGTGGGAGTATGCGGCGCGGGGAGCAAAAAAAGGGAGCGGTGCAAGATACAGCGGCGGAGCTAATTTAGATATTTTAGGCTGGGTATTTGATAATGCAGGGTTTTGCGCACATCCTGTAAAAACTAAGAAGCCTAATGAACTTGGATTGTTTGATTTGAGCGGAAATGTTTGGGAATGGTGCACTGATGGATTTGTTCCTACTTATCCTAATGAACAATCTGTTACAAACCCGGTCATTCAAGGCGAAGAGCTAAAGGTAATTCGCGGAGGCTCATGGTTCTTTGATGAAACGAGCGCGCGCGTTACTAATAGAAGAGGCGAGCAGCCTGACACAAAGAATTTTACTATTGGATTTAGATGTGTAGTTTCCAGGAAATAAAGAGTGATGATAATTTGAATAATATAATACCGTTCGAGAATTATGCTCAAAATTAATAAATTGATTTTAATCATATTTGTGGTGTTTTCAATTTCCCACATTGCTTATTCATCGGCTTTAATGGCTGATTCAGTATATTCATTTTTGGGATATCAGCTACAGGTTTGCGGGGGTTTTGGTGAACCTGGGAAGATAATGCTATATAAAAATGGCGCTCTCATGGATACAAAAGAATATGAAATTGAGGTCGCCAACATTGAGGTTACTTCATTTGAAAAAAATGGAACAACTAAAATTGTAGCTACCTTATACTCCGGAGGGGCTCACTGCTGTTACAGCATTTCTGTGCTTAATATTGTTAGTGATAAGCTGTTTGAAATTGCAAAGATGGAAATAGGTAACATTTCATTCAGAATTAAAGATTTAGATAACGATGGAATTAAAGAACTTGTAACTTATGATGACCGTTTTGCCTATGCGTTCTCCTGCTTTGCGGACTCGAGATTTATGCTTGCAATATATCACTTGCAGAACGGTTCGTTTGTTAAGGATAATGTTCGTTTCATGGATTTTGTTCTGAAAGATATCGAGGATTTGAAGTCTGAACTTGTGCCAATAATTACGAGTAAAATTGACTGCAGAAATAAACAGGATGGCTCACTCGAAAAAATGAAGTCACTGCTTGCTGCAATTGCCGGCAGTTATTATATGATTGGCGAGGTCAATAAAGGCTTTTCTATTATTGATAATTTCTATAAGTGCAGCGATAAGGAAGAATTTATTAAGGCAATAAAATCTTCGTTAGTGTATGTTGCTCCGAGCGACCAAAACTCAGTAGCGAAATAATGAAAACCGTATCCGTTTTATTGCCTGTTTATAATGCGGCCGACACGATAGGCTATGCAATCAAAAGTATTTTAAATCAAACGCATATTAATTTTGAATTGATTATCATTGATGATGGTTCGACTGATAATTCATCGGATGTAATTAGTAAAATAATTGATAGCAGGATAAAGTATTTTTATAAAGAGCATGACGGGCTCAGCGAGGCATTGAACTATGGATTAAGTTTATGCTCAAACGAAATAGTGTTCAGAATGGATGCTGATGATATAGCGTTGCCAAACCGTCTCGAAGTGCAGTTAAGAGTTTTTGAAAATTGCAGCAGGAATACAATTTTATCATGTCGTTATGCGCTCTTTTCAGGCATGAATGTATGGGGCATCGTAAAATCACCGACCGGGCATAATGAAATACTAAAACGATTGCCGCTGCAGAATGAAATCACTCATTCGGGAGTAGTGTTTAATAAATCATTTGTTTTGGAAAATGGCGGATACAGTAAACAGCCTTTTGAGGATTATGAACTGTGGTTGAGGCTTTCGACTAAGGCAGAATTTAAGATTGTGCCCGAAGTACTTATGCTTGTTCTTTATAACAATAAATCATTGGCTCGCAAAGGTATCAGCCATCAGAATGGGTTGGTGTATTCTCTAGTGACCTCATACTTTAAGAATTTCAGAACTTATACAAGGTTTGGTCTTAACGAAAATGAAATCGATAATGTCGAAGCATGGAGAGAATATTTTTTCGGCAATAAAATATCAGCAAGGAAAAAGTTGAGTTTATGCAATAGGAGCGGTTCTTATTCAATTAAGAGGAGCATTGGCTTCCTTGCAACTTATCTTGATGACAATAGTTTTATTAAATTTAAGGAGTCGAGACTAAAGTTCAGACTTCAATCTTTAGTTAATATTAAGTTCCGTAAAATGCTGAACACATTTTTACGGTCTGCAATTTCATAACAACTAGTTGAAAAATGACGGAACTTTCAGCATAATATTCAATCTAATATTTCAGTAATATCAAGAAAAATAATTAATGAAAATATCAACAATATATATAATTATACTACTACTTTCATACACTGCTCTTCCGCAAGGTGCAAAATTCGATTCACTTGCAGATGCTGGCATCAATCAGATTTATAATATCGAGTTCAGCAAAGCAGAAAACAATTTCAGACAACTAATTGCTGACTATCCCGAGAACCCTGCGGGAAGATTTTTTCTATCAATGATTGACTGGTGGAAAATCTTAATTGATATCGATAATGAATCTAATGACGATATGTTTTTTCAGAAACTTGAGGATGTAATTTATCAATGCGATAAATTGCTTGAGAAAAATGAAAATGATGTGAACGCTTTGTTTTTTAAGGGCGGAGCAATAGGATTTCGAGGGCGGTTGAGGGCTATACGGGAAAGCTGGTTGAAGTCGGTAGATGACGGTCGTGAAGCACTTCCAATAGTTCAGCATGCCGCAAAAATAGACCCTGAGAATAAAGATGTTCTTCTCGGGTATGGAATATATAATTATTACGCTTCGGTTATCCCGAATCAATTTCCATTGATAAAACCTCTGATGATATTTTTCCCTTCCGGAGACAAAGCGCAGGGATTGAGGCAGTTGGATGAAGTTGCATTGAAAGGTAGATTTTCAAAATACGAAGCTCAATATTTCCTGATGACAATTTATTCTAATTATGAAAATAATCCGTATAAAGCAGATGAGTATGCAAATATGCTGCTGCAATCATTCCCCAAAAATCCTGTATTCATAAGATGGAAAGGGAGAGTAAGTGTTCAGAAAGGTGCAACCCAAGAATATTATGGACTCTTTAGGGATATTCTTGATAAGTGCAATGCGAATCAATATGGGTATGCTGAAAAGACAAAGAGGGAAGCGTGTTACTATTTGGGAATGTACTATAAGACAAATAAAAATGCTGATTCATCCTTGATGTTTTTCCGTCAGTGTGCGGATTTAAGTCAAAAGTTAGATAGGAAGGAAGAGTCCGGATTTTTAGTCAACGCAACACTTTTTTGCGGGATGATGTCCGATGCACTTGGCCGCAGGGAAGAAGCGCTTGCGTATTATAAGAGATGTCTTGACTTGCGCGATTATTCAAAATCCCGGGAGACTGCTAAGAGTTATACCGCGTCAGCGTATAAGATGGATTAGGTTAAGTGATGTCGGGGAGAGTTTTGTTTAGAAGTTAGGCGAGCAGTATTGTTGAAATACTGCTCGCCAAATTCTCGTGAAAATATTTAGGGTTATTTTACATCAAGTTCTGCTTGAAGGCGGTCGGCCTTATCTGCGAGTTTCAATTGTTCGATCAAATCTTTTAAGTCACCGTTAATAATATCAGATAAATTGTAGAGTGTCAGCCCGATGCGGTGGTCTGTCATTCTATTTTGAGGGAAGTTATAAGTTCTGATTTTATCGCTTCTGTCTCCGCTACCAACCATTAATTTTCTTTTCGCAGCAATCTCGCTCATCTGCTCTTTTGACTTCAAGTCGTAAAGACGGGCACGCAAAACCTTCATTGCTTTTTGACGGTTTTTTAATTGCGACCTTTCATCCTGACATTGTACAACTAATCCTGATGGTAAGTGTGTGATTCTTATAGCAGTTTCAACTTTATTAACATTTTGTCCGCCTGCACCGCCGCTTCTGAAAACATCAATCTTTAATTCGCTTGGATTAATTTCTATTTGAACATCTTCAATCTCTGCAAGGACCGCAACAGATGCTGCCGAAGTATGAACTCTTCCGCCTGCTTCAGTTTCCGGAACTCGCTGCACTCTGTGAACGCCGCTCTCGAATTTCAAATCTCCATATACATTTTTCCCGGACATTGAAAAAACGACTTCTTTCATTCCGCCCAGACCGGTATCATTCAAATCGATAATTTCGGTTTTCCAGCCAATAAGTTCAGCGTAGCGAGTGTACATTCTATATAGATTAGCCGCGAATAGTGCCGCTTCATCTCCTCCGGTACCGGCGCGGATTTCCATGATAACATCCTTGTCATCGTTTGGATCTTTGGGCAGCAGAAGTACTTTCAATTCTTCTTCAAGATTAATTAAATCATTCTGTAGCTCAGCCATCTCGCTTTGGGCCAGGTCGGCAAGTTCTTTGTCGTCTGAAGCAAGTCCTATAAGTTCTTTATTCCCTTCGATGCTTTGAGTTATTTTTTCATACTTCAAATAACAGTCAATCAGTGGAGTAAGGTCACTTCTTTCTTTGCTTAGAGAAATCAACTTTTCAGTGTTGTTTAAGTTCTCAGGGTCAGAAAGTTGCACAATGATGCGGTCGTATTTTTCTTTAACTTTTGATAATTTTTCTATAAAATCCATAATTCTTCAATATTTTGAACTGCAATATACGGAAAAGTAGCTTTTTAATGAAAAGTCATTTTGGCGAATTATTGCGTTTTGAATTAATAATTATTATATTCTAATCAGTAGTTAGCACAATTTGTGATTTGCTTCTATTATGGGTACTAATTTATATGTGATATATATCAAACAGTATCAAAATAATTAGCTTGATATTGTTGGGATTAAAATGTGAATTTTGTTTCAATTAAAATTTCTATAATTAAATTAATCATAATCACTTAAAAAAGGAAATGTTATGAAAATGTTCGTAAAAATGTTGTTTGTGCTTCCGGTATTAGCTTTTGTTATCGGATGCGGCTCCTCACAAAAAGATTTAACCAAACCTTCAGAGGGAGATGTTCCTGCCTGGTTCTTAAATCAGCCCGCAGACCCTAATTTTATTTTTGGAGTTGGTACTGCAACTTCTCAAGATTTGCAGCTTTGTGTTGATAAAGCCGCAACCACAGCGCGTGCCAAAGTTGCACAAACCTTTGGTACAAAGGTTCAAGGATTGCAGAAAAGATTTCAAGAAGAAATTGGCGGACCTGCCGAAACTTCAAAATTGTTAGACCAATTTACTTCAGCTGTTAAAGTTGTCACTGACCAAACCATCAATGGTGCCGTTGAAAAAGAGAAAAAAGTTTTCAGAGAAGGAAATGTATGGAGAGCTTATGTATTAATTCAGCTTCCGGTTGGTGCTGCGGCAGAACAACTTATGAATCAAATCTCAAAGAGCAATGAATTATATACAAGATTCCGTTCTACCCAGGCTTTTGAAGAATTGGAAAAAGAAATTCAGAACGCAAAAAAGTAAGTAGTTAGTGTCGCAATGAGGCAGATATATGTTTCTCTTCTAATTGTCTTCTTTGCGGTAAATTTAAGTGCTCAGAATTATCCGCGATGGTTTTTATTTCCATGCGAATACTCTGAATTTCAAATTGGATACGTTAATGTGGGGTCATCACCTGACTCCACATTACTTAAGTTGGCTTTAGAAAATGCAAGCATCTCATATGCAAAGAAGGGCGAGATAAAAGTATCTGTTGTTAAGTCATTCTATGGCGCAGGTACAGGAACCGCAGTTACTCACAAACTCAAATCACTAGCGTATGACACTTCATTGGCAATAGATTTTGCTGAATCTGATACTATTTTTTGTGAATATAAAAAGAAGAATATTTTCTTTGGTTTGTATGGAAATTCAAAGTCTGCAGAAAGTATAAATAATGAAGTACTTGACTGTTCTAATTACAATAATCCATGCGAAGTTAAAGAATTTCAAAATGATACTAATTCAATTTATTCTATTGGAGTATCGGAAAAATATTTTTATGAAACTTCATCATGGGCAATGGCCGAGGATAATGCTCTTGAGCAAATAGCAGAAAGTCTGCGGAATAATGTAAATGAAGAAGTGAGGGTTGCATATGACCAGATCGCCGGTGAAAGGACTGTTAAAATAGCCCAACGTGTTAATGGTTATACAATTCTGCGCCGCTATTATGATTCGGCGAAAAAAGTTTTTTATGTTTTAGCGAAGGCAAGAAAATAATTTATAGGAGAAATTATGAAAAAGGTTTATTCAATTATTTTATTAGTGGTGTTGTTACTTATACCTGGGTTGGCGCAGGAGACTTCCGATAAACAAAAAATTCAAGATGTATTTGAAGAACTAGAAAGCGGTAAACTAACCTTGCGTTTTATAGATGCGATGACCGGAGCCATGATTGAAGGTGCTACTGTTAATATTGAGGAAATAGGGGAATTCACTTCTGATTATGATGGAGTAATTAAATTTGACCCGCCTGCCGAGGATAAAACAATTGTAGTAAAGTTTACCCACCCAAGGTATATGACTGCCAAGTTTGGAGTAGAAATCATGGCCGGGACATTATTTTTTAACAGATTTTCTGTATCGCCAAGAATGCCGATGGGTAACTTAAGAGTGGTCCTTGATTGGGGGAAGAAACCAAATGATTTGGATGCACACTTTGTGAAAAGCGGACAGTATCATATTTCCTTCCGCAACATGAGGGTATCACAGGATAATTCAGCACAGTTGGATAGAGATGCTCAACAGGGTTTTGGTCCAGAAACTATAACGACTAATAATGTTGATGAGGCAGCCTCATACACATATTTTGTGCATGACTATAGTAATCAATCATCATCCGGTTCTTCCACCTTAAGCAATTCAAGAGCAAGTGTTAAAGTTTATGGCGGGAACAATCAATTGCTCTCAATCTTCCTGGTACCACAGTCAGCAAACGGTACGGTTTGGGAAGTCTTCCGTGTGGTGAATGGGTCCATTGAGCCGGTAAACCAAGTAACAAACTCTGCGCCTCAAAATTAATTTTAAGGATATCAAGATGTTCAAGTGGATGTGTTATCTCAGTTTCATAGTTTATCTGGTTGCTGTGACGCGTACAAATGCCCAAGATAAAGAATATGAGGAATGGTTGAAGAAAGAGCAGGGTAAACTTAAGGATTATCTTTCAGAGCAGGATAGAAAATTCTCGGAGTTTCTGAAAATGGAATGGAAGCAAACAGTGTCCGAGAAACCTGTTGAGGCAAAGAAAAAACCTAAGCCTAGTGTTCTACCTAAAGAAGTCAAAACCGAAACTCAAAAACCGTCAGACAAAACCCAGGGTGATTCCAAGCCGGTACAAAAAAATGTTGATGAAACTAAAGTAGAGAAACCCAAATCATCAGACAAAATACCTAAAGAAAGTGTCAAACCGGAAGTTAAAAAAGAAACGATTGTAGATAAGAAACCGGACACTAAAAAAACTGAAGTTAAAGAGTTACCCAAGGTGGTTGAAAAACCTGTAACTGAAGTTGTTAAGCCAAGTAATGAGGTAATTAAAAAAATTGAAGTTGTTGCTGTTGCGCCGGTCGAGAAAATAGCAGAGCATAAGCCTGTAAACACAGTCCCAACTGAATCAAAAGTAGCAGAACAAAAATCAGTTCCTAAGGAATCGGTGAGTGTGCCAGTCCTTGCTATAACTTCCTCTGCTGTTTCATTCCGTGAATTCGGAGTTGACTTTGGTTTTCCTAAACAGAGCAAAGCGGTTGTCCATATAAAGGGCGAGGTTGATAATAAATCAATCGCGAAGTTTTATGAAGATATGTGTGTGTCGGATTATGCACCCATGCTTGAAGCAGCAAAAAAGCAAAAGCAGAATTTGAACCTCAATGACTGGGGGTATGGAAAAATGATTTATGACCTTGCGGTCAAGATTTATGGCCAAGATGAAAACGAAGCGAACTTATTTACTTGGTTCATGCTTCTTAAATCCGGGTACCGGACGCGTGTATCTTATACTAAGACTAAAGTGTTTTTATTAGTATCGAGTGACGGAAAAATATTTGGAAGCCCTTATTTCAAAGTTGGAGGTTCAGACAATCCGTTATATATTATAGCTTATAACAATTTAGGCGTAAAGAAAGCTGTTGATGTTTATCTGTATACCCAGGATTTGCCGGAGGCCAAACAGTCGTTTAACTTCTCAACATTGATGCTGCCCAAATTTGGAGGAAAGATTTCAGAACGGGATATTAAATTCACCTTCAGAGGTAAAGCTCACACATATAAAACCGATTATGATTCATCGCTGTCTGCATTTTTCGAGTACTTCCCGCAAAGCGAGATGCCTTTATATTTCACAACCGAACCTTCACCACAGGTTAAGAACTCTTTGCTGCCTCAGCTTAAAAAAGATATCGAAGGCTTGAATGAAAGGGATAAGGTTTCGTTTTTGCTCGCATTTGTTCAGCAGGCAACCGATTATAAAACTGACCCTGAAAATTTCGGCAGGGAAAAACCGATGTTCGTTGAAGAGTCTATCCGATATGAGTTTTCCGATTGCGAAGACAGGGCGGTTTTGTTTGCTTATCTGGTAAAAAAACTTGTTGGACTTGAAGTTATCGGGCTAGATTATCCTGACCATATTTCGACTGCAGTAAAGTTTTCAGCACCTCTTCAGAACGCGGATTTTGTGGAGTTTAAAAATGTAAAATATTTTATCTGCGATGCAACTTATATTGGCGCGGACATTGGCGCTTGCATGCCTGATTATAAAGGAGTTGTCCCTAATATAATATCATTTTGATATAGTAATTGTTCTTTGGAATAGATTGCAATTATATGGAGTTCCCGGATTTGATTTATTCTTTAGTTGAGTTAATGAGATAAAAAAAGACACCATTAGGAATTATAAATTCTTGACGGTGTCTTTTTTGTACTTAACAAAATATCAGTTGATACTATTTCATAATTGTCATTTTTTTAGAATCAGAAAAACTTCCCGCAGTCAATCTATATACATAAACTCCGCTTGAAAGTTTTGAAGCATCAAAACTAACTTCGTGCATACCTGTATTCATCATTCCGTTTGCCAATTCAGCGACTTGATTTCCTAGAATATCATAAATTTTAAGTGTTACAAATTCATTGGACTTAAGGTCAAATGAAATTTTTGTTGAAGGATTAAAAGGATTAGGGTAATTCTGTTTAAGCGAAAATGTTAAAGGGATATTATTATCGGATTCAACGCTGGTCACACCTGTGACTTTAGCAAGCCAAAGTGATCCGTTCAAATGAAATCTTCTATGGTCGCCGTTAGCCTCTCCTGTCCATCCGGTATAAAGGCTTTTTCCTGCTTGACCGGTGCCGTCATCAGCAGGTGAGCTGTCGCCGATAAAAACCACTCTGCCTTGCCCGTAGGTAGCATATCCGCAAAGGACTAAAGTATTTCCTTGTGCAGCGGAGTTCTTCCAAATTACACCCTTAACAGATGGATTTGCAACCGGGTCTAAAGTGAAACTTGTGCCACTGCTCCACATGACATTTGCAACACTTCCGTTCGGTCCGTTCATAATAGGGTCATTAGGGGAATTCTTTAAGACGTTTGTACTGGTTTCGCTAAAGCTGGATAAATCAACACTAATTCCAAAAGGATTGACTTTGACGGTATTAGTTGTCATTAAGTCATTCCATATTTTTGG
>CAIWTC010000116.1 GCA_903915485.1 uncultured Ignavibacteriales bacterium
GAAGTCTTAATCCCATATCTGCAAAAGTGTACTCTGCACCAAAGTTTGGGTTAACAGTGGCGCGCATATTTGTTTTTATTGCCTGATTTTCTTCTGCAAAGGAAATATTCTCGGAACTGAATTTCATTTCAGAATAATCTTCCATAGTAACATCTGCAGATAAAATAAGTCCCATTAAATTAATTGACCCGCCTACTGACAGCACCATCGGGGATGTTATATCATATTCAATTTTATCTATTTCGGGATGATATTCAACATCGTAATTAGCAAAACTGCTATAATAGTCTGATAAGATTTCATCTTTCACTGTAACAGTTTTAGGAAAAGCAATTTTAATCGCAAACCGTCCGAAGTCACCCATCTGATAAAGCAATCCAAGGTCCATATCAAAACCAGAGATATCTAAGGTTTTTGTATTCTGTGTGGTAAAGTATCTAAATCCCAAAGATGCGATGTCCGAAGTATCTGCTAATATATTTGCATACAGTTTTTTTGTATCAGTTTCAGTAAAAGACCATTCATTGGTATACTTTCCGGAGACAACCCCAAGAGAAATTCCCGCAAACAAATTTGGAGCAATTTCAAGTGATGCTGAAAGTTTCCAATTTTCAAGTTTACCATCATTGGTGCTGAGTCCATTCTGATAAAGACTGTCTGTAATATTAGTAAAATACACTTTACTAACCGTATCATAGCCCGCAAGATGCATGTAATATGGGAGGCCCGATGGATATGGGGGATCAATTAAGTATTTGGTTTTACTGATACCAGGATTCAATCCGCTGAACTGCATAGCATGGATATAATTCTGTGAGCGGTTATACGAGAACCCGACAGAAAAACTTCCTTTATATGTCGGGAACGGAAGAACAAATGCAAACTGATTCAATCCTGACTTACTATTGTTATAACTGTTAGTTTCATTAAAGAATGTTGTTGAGTTAGAGATTCTCTCATAATCAATTCCGCCTGTGAACTCAAGCTGCTTTACCAAACCAAGCCCTGCCGGATTAAAATACATCGCATTAGCATCATCAGATACAGAAAGAAATGCATTACCCATTCCTAAAGTTCGGGCATTGGAAAGGTATGATCCGGAAAACAAATTTAATGCATCATCAATACCTTGTGCTTGTGAGGGACTGAATAATATCGCCGTCAAAGCTAAAGCAATAAAAAAATATTTACGCATTATTTTTTCTCCTTATTTGTGGCTCTGCCTCCGTCGTCACTTCTGGCAGCCTTCTTATCAGTGCTGCTTGCTGCAGGTCTGGTTTCTGAAGTTGAAGAAGTAGTGGAGGAACTTGTTGAGACCGCACCACTTGAACCTGAACGCGTAGCAGGAGCAGCATCAATGCGGACATTAAGACCTCTGCCTCCGCTGCCTTCACGGACTGTTTCTACTGATTCACCCTTTTCGCCCGGCTTTCCTTTAACTGTACTTTTTCCGTTAGAAGTCGGAAGCGAGGCCCACCAGGAAGAGGAGTAATAATTCGAGTATCCGCCATAATATTCACGCTTATAGTACTCATGACTTACTTCATAATCACTAATGTATTTTGACGATTCAGAAGGACGGTCAGAGTCCCACATCACTTTAGTGTAACATCCATTCAGCATTAGCGAGCTAAAAACAAAACCTGTTAATATTAATAATTTTTTCATAATCTATCTTTCGCGATTTTTACTTTTGTTATCAGAACTTCCCCTGTTATTTCCACCATCACTCTTGGCAGGTGCAGATGACTTCTGACCTGATTCCCGCTGCGGAGTTCTTGAAACACTACCTGAATTTGAAGGTGATGATTCCCTGGTAACTCTTTGTCTTTCACTTCGTCCGGCAGAACTGTTCTCTCTGCTTTGTCCTCTTTGTGATTCAGAGACAGCACTTCTTCTTTCGGATGATTTAACTTTTTCTTTTCCGTCAGTTGTGCTTCTTCTTTCAAGTTTAATTCTCTGTTTGCTCTCTTTGGTAACCGCAGTTCCCCTACCAATTTCTTTAGTACCTTCTTGAACTACAGTACCTCTTGAAGTAGTTGCAGAACCGCCTTCAATAATTCTGGTTTTGGTTCCGTCATTTTTCCTTACAGGTATTCCGCCGTTTTCCCTGTTAGTATAAGTCTTTGTAGTAGCACCGCTGCCAAGAACTGTTCTTCCACCGGATGGTCTGCCTCTACCGATGAGTTCAGTAGTATTTTTTACGGATTCACGAACTCTATTAGGAGTTGATATTCTAGTTAAATCTCTTGCAACCAAAGAAGAACCGCGACCTGAACCGCCTTCTCTCAACTTCACATCACCTCTCTTACGGAATTTATATGGATTGGAGTATGATGAGTGATTGCCGGATGCGTAGTAGATTCCACCGCCCCAGCCGCCGTAACCACCCCAGTATGAATGTCCCCAATATGGGTTATATATCAAATATGGCGAATATCCATATCCGTAATCACTATCCCACCAAGGGTCTCCGTAGAAAGGGTCGTAAAGATGTCCGTACGACATTGAAAAACCAAATGAGGGATAATAACCTCTAAAAAATCTTCTGGGCGTTGGGTACCGGTCATCGTAATAATAATTATTTACAATAGTATTGTTATCATCTTCAACGACAACAGTATCGGCATCTGATTCGTTTTGATACTCTTCGGTTTTTTCAACTTTGACTATTTTTTTATTTCGTGAATAGCTTGACCATTCTCTAGGAGAGAGTTGGGTATAGCATCCGACCAGCATAAGTGAACTGCCGAAGGTTATGAGAAGCAAAGAAAATATTTTAGATTTCATAATAAACTCATTTAATTGTTTTATTTAGAATTGCAAGAATCAAGCCATAATAAAACGGCGAAAACAACTTATAATTCAAATTCTATATCATTAGACTGTCTAAAATAGTAAAAAGTTGTCTATTAAATTAGACAATTATTAATCCTTGTCGGGCGAAACTCCGCAAAGGGCTCTGTGAGCGTTTCGCCTTTGCGACTATGATATTAATCGATTACGAA
>CAIWTC010000117.1 GCA_903915485.1 uncultured Ignavibacteriales bacterium
CAAGCAGTGATTCAACCTGCGGAATTAAATCAGAATAAATCTGTGCATCGCTCATGTCAGGCTGAAGGCTTAGCGAGAAACTCATTCTTTGGGTTTCCGCTTTGCTTTTGTTACGCCGAACTTGTGTCCCGGGAATGCATACGGTAGTGCATCTTCAAGTTTTTTGACGGGAATAATTTTCATTCCTTCTTTTACTGCTTCGGGAATTTCTTTCAAGTCAATTTCGTTTTGGTCGGGAATGAGTACCGTTAATATGTTATTCCTCTTAGCCGCTAAAAGTTTTTCGGTAAGACCGCCGATTGGAAGTATGTTTCCGCGTAATGTAATCTCGCCCGTCATTGCGGTTGTGCCGGAAGTTTTCACTCCCGATACTGCGGAGATAAGTGCTATCGCTAAAGTTATTCCTGCTGAAGGGCCATCCTTTGGAATCGCGCCTTCGGGAATGTGGATGTGAATTTCTTTTCCTTTGTTGAATCGTTCATCGAAGCCGAAACTTTTTGCGTTGGAGCGGATAAAGCTAAGTGCTGCCATTGCTGATTCTTTCATCACTTCGCCGAGTTTACCTGTCATAGTAAGCTTTTCGGGGCCTGCCATGAGGGTGATATCAACTTGAAGAATTTCACCGCCGAAACTTGTCCATGCTAAACCTATCGCGGTGCCTGACTGCTGACCTGTAAAATCTTTTTGCGTTTTATATTTTGCAACGCCTAGAAGTTCTTCAACTCTTGCGGCAGTTACTGCAATTGTGGGAAGATTTTTTTTCTTGCTCTTACGGACATCGCCGTTCTGAACAATTTCTTTATCAATTTTTCTAAGTATGGATGCAACTTCTCTTTCGAGGTTTCGCACGCCTGCTTCGCGGGTATAATCACGGATAACTTTTTGAATTGCTTCCCTGTCGAATTTTACCTGCTCTTCGCTGAGTCCATGAAGCACTTTTTGTTTCGGTATGATGTGACGCGTTGCAATTTCAATTTTATCAAGTTCGAGATAACTTGTTAACTCAATGATTTCCATTCTATCCTGCAAAGGTGCGGGGATTGAGTATCTTACATTTGCCGTGGTGATGAACATTACCTGTGAGAGGTCGTAATCAACTTCAATGTAGTGGTCTTGAAATGTGTGGTTCTGCTCAGGGTCAAGAACTTCAAGCATTGCGGAGGACGGGTCACCGCGGAAATCGGAATTTAGTTTATCAATTTCATCAAGTAAAATTACGGGGTTGATGGTACCCGCGCGTTTCATCGCGTGAATGATTTTGCCGGGCATCGAACCAATGTAAGTTCTTCTGTGTCCGCGGATTTCTGCTTCATCGCGAACGCCGCCTAGACTGATTCGCACAAACTCACGACCAAGTGCGCGTGCAATGGAACGGCCTAAAGATGTTTTGCCGACTCCCGGAGGGCCTACGAAACATAATATCTGTCCGCGCATATTCCGTACTAGGTTAAGCACTGCTATGTGCTCGATGATTCTTTCTTTCGGTTTATCAAGTCCGTAGTGGTCCTCATCAAGAATGTTTCTTACATGCGTGATGTCTAAGTTATCGGGTGATTTCTTTTTCCAGGGAATTGCAAGAAGCCAATCAATATAATTTCTAAGTACCGCGTATTCAGGCGACATTGTAGGAATCTTTGCAAGTTTTGAAAGTTCTTCTTCAACCTTTTCTTTTGCAATTTTCGGCATTCCTGCTTTAGCAATTTTTTCTTTTAACTTATCGATTTCCGGTGAATAGTCGTTGTCGTCGCCGAGTTCGTTCTGAAGAATTTTTATCTGCTCTTGAATGATAAAGCGGCGCTGTGACTTGGCAATGTTTTCCTGCACTTTGGAATCAATTTCTTTTTCCATGCGGAGGATGTCAATTTCGGAATCAAGTATTTTTATTAATTCGTAATACTGTTCCTTCATCGTAAACTTTTGTAGCAGTGCCTGTTTTACTTCAACTGACTGCACGACATTAGCCGCTGCAAAAAATATTTTTCTGTCCGGTTCATCTATTGATTCAAACGCTGAAATAGTTTCTGAAGGAATGTTGCGGTTGATTTTAAGGTAATCTTTAAATTTCTGATTCAACTGTCTAACAAGCGCGTTCATTTCATGGTCGGTAGGTGTTGCTGGGAGGATGACCTCAACCTTTGCTTCCAGGTGTTCTTTATTGTCGGTGAATTTTACAATTCTGCCTTGAACAAGTCCATCAACAAGAATTCGCAGTGTGCCCGTAGGCATGCGCATTGTCTGCACGACTTTGGCGATTGTTCCTTCAATGTAAATCTCAGTTTTCTTGGGTGATTCCGGACTGGAGTTATTCTGTGCCGATAAAAACAGGTACTGATGTGTCCTGAGCGCCGCGTTAACCGCATTGATGGAGGGTTCCCTGCCGATAAGAATTGGGAACATCATATAAGGATAAATTACTATGTCTCTTAAAGGAAGTATGGGGAGCACTTCCGGGATATCATCTATTAAATTTCGTACAGCTATATTTTTGCTATGTCCTG
>CAIWTC010000118.1 GCA_903915485.1 uncultured Ignavibacteriales bacterium
AAATATGCGAGCAATTTCATCAACGCTTCGTAATATTGAGTCTTTTGAATTTGGAACACCTGTCTTAAAAGTTTTGAGTCATACTTATGTAAAGTTTGGACTGGTGTTAATCACGGGAATCACCGGCTCCGGAAAGTCAAGCACGCTTGATGCGATAATAGATTTCCATAATAAGATTGACCCTGCGCATATTGTGATTATTGCATCACCGCTGGAGTTTATACATAAATCAAATGTAGCAATGATTCGTCATCGTGAAGTCGGTAAAGATGTTCTTTCATTTAAGGACGGCGTTGTTCAAGCGCTGCGTCAGGATCCTGACATTATAGTCATAGGTGAAATGAGAGACCCTGATACAATAATGGCGGCACTGGAAGTCACGGATACAGGACATAAAGTTTTCTCGACTCTGCATACCTCATCTGCTGTGGAATCTATTGACCGTATTATTGCAGAAGTTCATCCGTCTGAACAGGACCGAGTTAGAAACCGTCTTGCAGATGTGTTAACCGCTGTTGTTTCGCAAAAACTTGTTCCAACTGTAAACGGAAAAATAATTCTCGCGAAAGAAGTTTTAGTTGTTACATCAAGCGTAAAGGCTGCAATTAAGAATAATAATACGAGTGAGATTTACATGATGATTAATCAAGGGGGGCAACAAGGAATGATAACTCTAGAGCAGGATTTAAAAAGACTTTATCAGTTAAAGAGGATTTCTTTAGAAAATGCAATGGCATATTCAAATAATAAAACGAGAATGCAACAATTATTGACAGCTGTTTAATTTTATGAGACCAATAGTCTGTATTTATTACGAAGGAAACGACACAAAATACGCTGTATTTGTGAAGGAGAAGAAGCAGATAAAGCTTATTAAAGCTGCGTCTGTGGATATATATGGTACTCAGTCAAAGAGCCAGGAATCTGAAGCATTGGCTCCTTCTTTTGATGCGGATTCAAGTGTTCACCTTGAAGGATTAGATACCTCCAACCTTTCCGGTAATGATACAAGCGGTTCAATGATGGAGGGAGTTGTCATGAACGAACTCTCCGGAATAAAACTGCAAGGCTGTGATTTCATACCTATCTTAACTGAACCAAGTGTATATTATCATTTAGTTTCGAAGCGCACAACGGGTGCCTCAAATATGACTTCTGAAATTCTTACGGATAACAGTGACTTAAAAGAGAAAAAAATTGACCGTGAGACATTTGGTAAACTTGAAATGGCTGATAATGGTACATTAACTGTTTATGTAAGGCAGGATATAACGGGCGTACGAATGCTTAATAAGCTTGCGCAATACAATGGCCGCAGATATTACAAAATTACTTCGATTAAGAGCGCTGAGGTTTCGCTTGTTAATTATGTCGCCAAGAAAAAGAAATTTTTCCCTGATGATTTTTCGCTAATTGTTTACATTGGAAAAGAATACAGTAAGTTGATTTTTCTTCAAGGCAGAAAACTGAAGCATATCGGGTCAACTTTAGATATTGGAACTCAGAATCTATACACTTATGATGTCTATTTTTCTAAGATATTATTGGAAATGGAAAATGGTGGAATTCCAACTTTGGATAACATCATTGTTTGCGGAGAGGATGTTTCTGAGAACTTGATTTTATCATTTTATGGTACCTTCCCTGAAACAAATGTCAGCCGTCTTGAATTTGAGGAAATTGACACTTCAGGATTAAAGGATTCACAAATCCCGAGGCTTTCGGACTACACTATGCCGATAGCAGTAGCAACTGAATACTATGAGGAGTTGGCAAAAGAATACACCGGCATTAATCTCTTGCCAAGGTATGTAAAAGAAGACCAGAAGTTTTTCCAATTTGCCTGGCATGGATATGCGACGGTGCCGTTTCTGTTTGCTGCCGCATTTTTTGTAACTTATCAGTTGTTGCTAAATCAGAATGAATTAAAAAAATTAGATAGAGATATAGTTCTTCAGACAGATTTAAAGAATCAGAACTTGCAGATACTTTCACAAATTGAAGAAGTAACGACCCGTATTACGGGGTTTGACCAAACGCAAAAAATATTGGACTCTGTTTCTGTCGGTTCAGAAATTTGGGGAAATTATCTTGAAAAGATATCACAGTTTGCAGGCACGAAAAAAACTTACTGGATACGAAGTTTGCTTAAAGATGATCCGACTACGGCAAAACTTGAGGGTCATGCACTCAATCGCTATGTTTTACCTGAGTTGACAACGAATTTAGATTCAGCAACGCTGAAGAGTATGAATTATGATCCTATAAGGGGTCAAGAGGCTTACCGGTACATGCTTTCATTCAAGTTGAAGAAATAACAGTTATTGTAGTATGGATAGGAAGTTAAAGAATACTCTTGCATTAATAGGAATAGCGGTGGGAATCGTTGTTTTGGGTTTTGCAGTTATACTGATTTTTCAGAAACCTAAGATTAAGAAAAGAACTAAAGCTCTTGCAGAACTTCGCGCAACTGAATACGACCAAAAACTTTTGAAGCAGCAGTTAGATGAAAAGCATGCACAAGCTAAAAAGTTGGATTCGATACTTGCCGCAAGAAAGTTTAATATCCCCAAAAACTTGAGTGATGTTAAATTTTATGAATTCATTAATGAAATTGAAAAGTTGCTTTCAAGTGATGCAACAATGAATGTAGAGTATTTGGATAAGAAATCTGAAAAGAATTTCTTTTTTCACGAATACAAAGTTACAGGTATCGGCGAATATAATGATGTGTACCAAATTGTATACGCAGTCGAGCAAAGCAAAGAGCTTAAAAAAATCACTAATATAAATCTTTCAAATTATGTTTCGGGAAGTGATGTTGTAAAACCAATTCTATTGGTTCAATATTCAATTACTGTAAGCGTGTATTTTTCTGATAATGACCGTTTTACGACAGCCGTATCAGTCGAGAACGATTTAAGAGCGCCAAGACAGTATGATATATTCTATCCTCTGATATTAGCTGCAATTCCACCTAACATTGATGGGTTGTTTGATGTTCAGGGAGCAAGATTGCTTGCAATAGTTCCTGAAGGAGCTTTTCTCTCTGATACAAAAGGCGAATCATATTTATTGTCTGAGGGTGATAAGGTTTATTTAGGTTACTTAACGCAAATTGACAGGAAAAATAATTCTGTTAAGTTTATTCTCAACAAGGGTGGGATAGTTGAGTCATTAGAAATTCTATTAGAAAAAGAGATTCCGAAAGCGGCAAAATAGCGAGTACTTATGAAATATACATTTATAATAGCAGTATTGACAGTGTTCTTAGTTGTTGCACAAGCACCAAGTGAGAAAAGTTTAAGAGGAATTAATCCACCTGATGAATTAGTTACTCTCTCGGCGAATATTCCTTTTAGCAAGGCCATTGAAATAATAAATCAAGTAAGTGAAAAAAAGACCGGACGGAAAGTTATTTCTCTTGTGAAGCGAGATACTCCAATAGGTGTTGAAATTATTAATGTGCCTTACGAAAAAGCGTTAAGTATGATAGTAACCTATTCCGGTTTAGTTTATGAGAAGAAAGAAACTCAGACGATTATTAAGTCTAAGATAGAAACTACTTTGGATGTTAAGCCTGAAACATATGCCGATATCGATAGCCGTGAAGTAAAAATTTCAGCACTGTTTTTTGAGTTAAACACTACTCTTGCAAAAGAGAGAGGTATCAACTGGCAGTTTATGCTAAGCAATAAATCCGGCGGAATTTCAACCGGTGTAACAACCACAGGAGCAGCAAGTGCATCGGGGTCAACAAATTCATCTGCTGATTTTTCAGTTTCCGGAAGTACGCAGTTTGGTTTGGGCGGATTTTTTGGCCAGGCACTTTCTTTATTCCGCTTTTTTGAGAGTCAGAATATCGGAGAAATTATTGCAAGTCCCTCAGTGGTTGTGCGCAATAGAACTGCGGGTAAAGTTCAGGTGGGTTCTGATATTTCTATCAAGCAAAGGGACTTTTCAGGTAACATAGTTGAGAATTTTTTCAGCACTGGTTCCATATTAAATGTTACTCCATATATCTATGAGCAAGATGGGTTGGAATACTGCTTGCTTGATTTAGATGTTGAACGGTCAACAGCGTATCCTTCTGACTTGACAACTGAAATTCGCAAAACAAAAGCGAAGACTCAGGTAATGATGATTGACGGGGAAGAAACTGTGATAGGTGGATTATTCCTAAATGAAGAAACTAAAATTAGAAATGGAATTCCATTTCTTAAAGATTTACCATGGTGGGTGCTTGGAATAAGATATCTAACCGGTAATGACCAAATATCACTTTCAAAAAAAGAACTGGTTATCGTTATTAAAGTTGAGTTATTGGCAAAGATAAAAGACCGTCTCGCCTTTCCTGCAACAGGAAACGCAGTCGAGAAAGAAATTAAAGCCGGCAGAGATAAAATTAAGATGTATCAGTTCAATCAGGATAGTACACAGACAAATCAAACTCAGCCAAAATAATGGCACGGATTCTTATTTTAGATGCCACTGATATAATTGGGGAGGCTCTAAGTGAGGAACTCATAGAAGAGGGCTTTGAGGTTTTGTTATCGTCCATAAACAAATTGGATGGCGATTATTTGTTGTCGAATAAATTTGAACTTCTACTTATTGAAATTAATCCATCCGAAAGAGCGGCGTTTGTTCTGCTTGAGAAATTGAAAACAATAGTGCCAAAGCCAAAGACAATTGTGTTAGTCTCCTCAGTGGATGTGCGAGGTGCGGTTGAATTAGCGAAGTTAGGGGTAGATGAACTGTTCTCGATGCCATTTAATGTGTCGGAATTATTCAGCAGTATCAAATCGCTATTACCTCATGGGACACAATGAAATTAAACTACCGAATTATTCTTATTAATTTTTCCATACTTGCGCTTATACTCACCGGAGCAGGCACAGCGTTTTATTCAGTTCTCACTAATGTATTAACTACTCAAGAATCTAAAAGGCTTAAAGAGAGCGCTAATGATTTGGTGTCTGCCTTTGAGGCCAAAAATAAATCATGTGATGAATCATTTTCTGAAATCAAAAATGATGTGATGAAAAGTGACTCTATATTAAATCTTAGCGATGAAATAAAAAATTTAGATTTTATTCTGCACATAAAAAACATTGGTTCAAAAAAGAACTTTTTATTGTATAAGGGAAGCTCGATTTCCTCACCTATCAAAGAATACACTATAAAAGATTTCTTTGACCAGAACCAAAACCTCATAGTAAAATCATTCAAAGCAAAAAATGGTGAGGAGTACTTATACGGGTTTAATCTTGATAGCGAATTGATGAGCGAGTTGCAAAGGCTTAGAATTGATTTCGCTTTTTACTTTGATAACGAGCGCAGAAAAATATCTAACGAGGGAGTACATCAGCAGTATCTGAATTTGCTGGATGAATCAAGCAGGCAGTTGGCACAGAAGTCGAACTATGAACTTTACACGAATGATTCAGGCGGTTTCTTTGTTCTTGCAACGATTTATCATACGAACCAATCAACATCAAATTCTAAGTCGGCGCATATTCTGATATTCACAACTGTGAAAGAAGCAGGGAATTTAGCGGGTACACTCCGATGGCTGATTGCTATTATTGCGGGTGCAAGTTTGATTCTTTCAATAATATTAAATTTTCTTTTTACATCAAAAATGCGCAGGCAGATTTCTTCGCTTACTAAAGCTACAGAGATAGCTAAGACAGGCGATTTACATAACCGTATTATAGTTGAAGATAATGACGAAATCGGCAACCTCGGCCGTGCGTTTAATACTATGTTTAATGCATTGGAATTTCAAGAGAAAATCAAACAGGATTATACTGAGTTTATAACTCAAATCAATGAAAGCACAGATTTTAAGAAGATTGCAAATGATAGTTTGCAAAGGATTATTAAATCAACGAACTATTCTATTGGCGCAATATTTTTAGTTAACGAAGAAAAGATAGAACTTGTTGTAACCGAAGGATTGGATGCGCATCATGCAATCTTCAGCGATAAAAATGATTTGGTATATGCTGTCATGAACAAGAATCAAAAGGTGGAACTGAAATTTAGCAAGGGTTCTCCTTCGATAAATGTCGGGTTCATGGAAGTTCAGTTGGCGGAAGTGTCTTTGATTCCCGTTGCAAATGGAGATAGCGTTATAGCCATATTACAGTTGGCTGCCATAGAGCCTGTCAGCGATGAATCACGGCAATACCTTGAGAGAATCATGGTGCAGTTATCAATAGCTATGAACAAAGCACTTGTTTATAAACGGTTGCAGGAATTAGTTGTTGAGCTTGAGATTCAAAAAAGAAAAGCAGAAGAATCTACCGAAATGAAGTCGAAGTTTTTGGCTATGATGTCTCATGAGCTCAGGACACCGCTTAATTCAATACTAGGTCTAGCGCAGTTGCTTTCTGAAGACTCAACTTTGTCCCCCCGCAACCGTGAAAGGCTTTCCGTACTGATGACAAGCGGGAAAAGGTTGCTCCAGATGATAAATGATGTCTTAGATTTATCTAAAATTGAAGCGGGGAAAATGGATATTAAATTAGAAGATTTCTTCCTTTATGAGTTGGTAAAAGAACTTCAGATGTCTTTTAATCCTATGACTGCGGGTAAGGGAATTGACTTAAATGTAAATTACCTTCTTCCTGAAAAACTATATATCAAAGCTGATAAAACAAAAATATATCAAATATTAAATAACCTTCTGAGCAATGCGGTGAAGTTCACGCAGCACGGCTATATTGAATTTACAGCGCAGATGATATATGAGAATAGAGTTTTGTTTACAATTGCAGATACGGGTGTCGGCATACATGAAGAAGATATCCCGCTGATATTTAATGAGTTTCAACAGGCAGATAACTCATCAACGCGAAAATATGGAGGCAGTGGTCTGGGGTTGGCGATATCCAAAAAATTTGTGGAGCAGTTAGGCGGGAGTATAATTGTTTCGAGCGAAGCGGAAAAGGGAAGTTCGTTTCTGGTTGAAATACCTGTTGAAAAAATAAACTTTAGAAATACTGAAGTTTCTGAAGAAATAATTAGTCCAAAAATAGTGAAGAGCAAAATAATTACAGGGAACATAGTGGATGCTTCAGATACAAAATCGGTTTTGATTGTTGATGATGACCCTGAGAGCTTATTCACAATGAATGAGATTGTTAAAGAATGCGGATATAGGACTTTTATCGCAAAGACGGGAATCGAGTGTTTGGAAATTCTAAATTCTGTTGTCCCAAGTCTGATATTAATGGATTTGATGATGCCGGATATTGACGGATTTGAAACCACTCAAAACATCAGAAAGAATACGCTTTGGGCTAAGATTCCTATCATTGCTGTCTCAGCACGCTCTGTGCTTGAGGAACAGAAGCATTTATTATCAAAGGGGTTTGACAGTGTTATGCCTAAGCCCGTCAATGCTGTTAATCTGGCATTTAAAATCACACAGCTAATTTTTAGAGAAAAGTAATATGCAGACTATATTGATTGTTGATGACCAACAGGACATACTAAAAGTAATTTCAAGAAGACTTCAGAATAGCGGGTTCACAACTCTAATGACAGAACGGGGAATGGAATGTATAGAGATGGCCGTTTATCATAAACCTGATGCTATTCTACTTGATATCATGATGCCTGATGCAAACGGACTTGATATATGTAAGCAGTTGAAAAGTAATCCGGTGACATCAAGTATTCCAATATTACTTGTCTCGGGAAAAATTCTTCCTCAGGATGTTTCTGACGGTTTTTCTGCCGGTGCAAACGACTATATTAAAAAACCTTTTGAACATGTTGAGTTGATTGAACGCGTTAAGAGCGCGATAAAGCAAGCAGAAGATAAAAGCGCGGATGATTCATTTCCTTCAGAGCCGTCTTCGGTTATGCATATAGCCATTGCGGCACAAAAACTAAAACAGCCTTTGACTCTTATAAATATTTCATCAGCCTCAATAAAAAGATTATTGGCTAAAGAGCCGCTTGATAAAATAGCGATTTCTCAAAAGTTGGATGTTATTAATACAGCGATTGAACAAATTACGGGGATGATAGAAGTTTATTCAAAAACTAAAAAAACCGAATAAGTAAACAACAAAAACTTTACGAATATAAGTTAATTCTGCTTAAGATTGAATTTTTTGATTTTATTATAAAGCGTCTTTAAGCTTATGCCTAGTACAGTTGCTGATTTATTTTGCTCCCAACCATTCGCATCAAGTACATTAAGGATGTGCTGCCTCTCTAAATCTTCAATTGACAGTGAGTTATTGCTACCTGCATCAGGCCTATCTTTCAAATCGGAATTATTTTGAGAAGCGTTTATGTTTGGCAAGTAAAGGTTTGCGGAATGAATAATGTTCGAGTCAGAGAAAATTATTGCTCTTTCGATGATGTGTTCAAGTTCACGCACATTTCCGGGGAATTTATAATTGACGAGTGCATTAATAGCATCCTTGCTTAAAGACTTTGGGGAACGGATAGGTGACTTTTGTTTAATAAAGTGTTCGGCTAAAAGAATGATGTCATCGCGCCTATCTCTTAATGGCGGTATTATTAGGGTGATTACATTTATCCGAAACAGTAAATCATTTCTGAAATTTTTCTTTTCTGCTTCTTCAAGTAAGTTGCGATTGGTTGCTCCAATGATTCTTACATCGGAATGAAGAGTGGTCAATCCGCCAATCCTTCTGAACTCACCGTTTTCTAAAAACCGGAGTAACTTAGGCTGAATTGCTAAACTCATCTCACCGATTTCATCAAGAAATAAAGTTCCTCCGTTGGCTATTTCGGCAAGACCCTGCTTTGAAGTTTTAGCATCGGTGAATGACCCTTTTTCGTATCCGAATAATTCGCTTTCAATTAGCTGGTCGGGAAGGGAAGCGCAGTTGATAACGACAAATGGTTTGTTGGCGCGCTGTGAGTTTCTGTGAATAAATTCGGCAATGAGTTCTTTGCCTGTGCCAGTTTCGCCTTCGATTAATAAGTTAGATTCTGATGCGGCAATTTTTTCTGAAAGCGATAGGAGTTTTGTTACTTGTTCGCTTTGTCCGATAATTCTACTTTGAAATTTTTGTTCTGAGCGTTTTTCGAGAATTTCATTCTTTAGAACTAATTCCTTGTGTTCAAGTACTCTCTTAAAAACTAATAACAATTCGTCAATTAGATAAGGCTTTAGGATATAATCCGCTGCGCCTAACCTCATACACTCAACTGCCTGCTTTGTATCATTTTGACCGGTTAGAATAACAACTTCAATAGATGGGAAAGTTGATTTTATTTCCTGTAGAATCTCAACACCATTTTCCCCGGGCAGACCTAAATCAAGCAGGACTAAATCGAAAATGGATTGATTTAGTTTTTGGAAAACAGTATCCATAGACAGTGAAGTTTCGGTCTTGAAACCTTTGTCTGAAAGCTGCTCGCTTAGTGTATAACAGAAATCTGCGTCATCATCAATGATGAGAATTTGACTTTTAATCATTTCCTGAAAGTATTTATGAAATAGTAAATAATAACTGAACTAAAATAAGCAAAACTGTTGTTACTTCAATAGGTATATGAAAATACACTCAATGTATATTTATCTATCCATCCAAAGGCTCTGTGAAAGGGGTCACATTGATGAAAAATTAACCAAACTCCTGTTTTGAGGAATGCTAAAAGATTGATATATTTATTGATTGAATTTAAATATGTTCAGCCAAAAAATTAGCGAGTACCATGTGAATAATGTAGTTCACATAGCGGAGCTATGGATTAATATTAATAAATATTGAATAAAATGGAAATAAAAGATAAAATACAGTCAAAACAGGTTAAGCTTGGAATCATAGGATTAGGTTATGTCGGACTTCCACTTGCGATTGAGTTTGCAAAGCATTTCAAGACAGTAGGCTTTGATATAAACAAGGAGAGAATTGCAGAGCTAATCTCCGGAGTTGACAGAACATTAGAGGTGTCAAAAGAAGAATTTGCAGGCGCTAAACATATTACTTTTTCAAGTGATATTGAAGACCTTAAAAGTGTTGATATTTATATTGTCACTGTTCCAACGCCAATTGACAGCTATAATCGTCCCGACTTAACTCCTCTTATAAAGGCGAGTGAAACTGTCGGTAAAACAATGAGTAACGGAAATATAGTTGTATATGAGTCAACAGTATATCCCGGTTGTACCGAAGAAGACTGTGTGCCTATTTTAGAGAAATTCAGCGGACTGGTTTATAACACCGATTTTTATTGCGGGTATAGTCCTGAAAGAATCAACCCGGGTGATAAAGAGCGCCGTGTTTCAAGTATTAAAAAAGTTGTTTCCGGAAGCACCCCTGAAATTGGGGAGTCCTTAAACGCTTTATATGGTCAGGTTATAAAAGCAGGTACTCATCTGGCGTCATCAATAAAAGTTGCTGAAGCTGCAAAGATTATTGAAAATACTCAAAGAGACATAAACATTGCTTTCGTTAACGAGTTAGCTAAGCTGTTTGATTTGATGGGCATTGATACTTTGGAAGTATTGGAAGCGGCCGGCACAAAGTGGAATTTTCTTCCGTTTAAGCCGGGGTTGGTCGGCGGACATTGTATTGGAGTTGACCCGTATTATTTAACACACAAAGCAGCACAACTGGGATATCATCCGGAAGTAATACTTGCCGGCAGAAGAATTAATGATAGCATGGGTGCTCATGTGGCGCAAAAAGTTATCAAAAATTTGATTGCTCAAAAAATAAAAGTTAACGGTGCTAAAATATTGATCCTTGGAATTACATTCAAGGAGAACTGCCCTGATATCAGAAACTCAAAAGTTATTGATATCATTAAAGAACTAAAAGAATACTCGACTGAAGTTCATGTCTGCGACCCGAATGCAGAC
>CAIWTC010000119.1 GCA_903915485.1 uncultured Ignavibacteriales bacterium
ATTTCCGGAATTCTTTTCAATTCCTTTTTTTGTTATGCCCAACTTACAAAAGAGAGTATAAATGAATCCTGGCAATTTATCAGAGAAGATGTTTCGGGGGCCGAACAATCCGGGTTTTCAGATACCAAATGGACAAAAGTAAATATTCCACACACATGGAATGCAAAAGATTCTTATGAGGGGAAAAAATATTATAGGGGTATCGGCTGGTATCGCAAAGAGTTGTATCTGGCTAATAACTATACTAATAAAAAGCTGTTCCTTAATTTTGAAGGTGTTTTTGTTAAAGCCAGTCTTTATGTGAATGGTAAATATGTAGGGGAACACAAAGGCGGCTATACTGCTTTTTCATTCGATATTTCCAATTTTGTTATTCTTCCAGGTAAGAATGTAATAGCGATGAAAGTGGACAATAGCAGTAATTTGAACTTACCTCCTATTTCGGGCGATTATACTATGTTTGGCGGAATATACAGAGATGTGTATTTGATCAGCACCGAAGCACTGCATTTTGATCAAACGAACTTAGGTTCAAATGGCGTCTTTGTTGAAACCCCTTTGGTAAATGAAAAGAGTGCCACCGTAAAAGTAAGAGGGACCGTCATAAATGAATCAACCGAAAACAAGAAGGTGATAGTTCTTTCAAAGATTATTGATAAATCGGGGAACATTGTTAAAGAAATAAAAACAAAACTGAACTTAAATGCCGGTTCGGAAGTGGATTTTGATCAAGTGTCGGGAACAATCGAAAATCCAAATTTGTGGTCGCCGGATATGCCATATTTATATACTGTTCAAACCGGTCTTTTGTATGATGATGATAAAACAATTGAATATCAAATAATTAATAACCCACTGGGTTTCAGGTGGTTTTCCTTTAATCCTGACTCAGGTTTTTATTTAAATGGTAAAAACATAAAGTTAATCGGAGTAAGTCGTCATCAGGATTACATGGGATTGGGTAATGCTTTGGATAATGACCTTCACCGCCGCGATATTGAATTACTAAAAGCGATGGGCGGTAATTTTATCCGAATCAGTCATTATCCTCAAGATCCTACGATTGTCGAAATGTGCGATAAATTGGGAATTTTGGCATGGGAGGAAACTCCGCTCGGGAATTATTTTTACGAAAATGAAGACTTGCAGTCAACTTGCATCAACAGTTTGAAAGAAATGATACGTCAGAACTATAACCATCCAAGCATAATTATTTGGGGGTATATGAATGAAGTGACACTCGGATCGACAAAGGAAATAAAAGACAAAACAAAACTGAATGAAGTTGTTAAAACAACTGCAAAGTTTGCAAGGGTATTAGATAGTGTTGCGCATAGTGAAGACAAATACCGTATGTCCACGATGGCTCAAAATTCAGGTGGCAAAGATCTCTATCAAAATTTAGGTTTTACAAATTTACCAAATGTCATTGGTTGGAATAATTATGCCGGGTGGTATACAGGCAGCTTTGATAGATTTGGTTCTTTTATGGATAAATTACATACTGAGAATCCTAAGGTAATATCTATTATCAGTGAATATGGGGCAGGGGGAGATGGTCGTTTGCACAGTTTAAATCCTGAGCAATTTGATTTTAGCATAGAGTGGCAGCAGATGTATCATGAGTCGTATTTAGAACAAATATTTAGCAGACCTTTTATTGCAGGTGCTGCGGTTTGGAACTTTATTGACTTCGGATCGGCAGGGCGTCAGGAAAGTATGCCGCGTATTAATAATAAGGGTTTACTATATAACAACCGTACTCCAAAAGATGTCTATTACCTTTATCAAGCATGGCTGCTTAAAACCCCTGTTATTCATATTGCCAGTCGTGACTGGAAAATTCGTAAAGGAATTCAAGCTTCAGCAACTGACAATTTGGTAATCCAACCAATAAAAGTTTATTCCAACCTTGAGAAGGTTGATTTAATTGTAAATGGTAAATCTTTAGGAAAACAGAGTGTTGTAAAAGGAGTTGCTGTTTGGAATGTTGCCTTTGTTAATGGAAAAAATCTGTTAATAGCCAGAGGGCAGAGTGAGAATAAATTGTTTGAAGATGCGATGCAGATTGATTTTGAAATAATACCTGTAAAATTAAATCTTGTTACTGAAAAAACATTCGAACTCGCTGTAAATGTTGGAAGTAACTGTTTCTTTATCGATCCGGTGAACAACATTACCTGGATGCCTGATCAGGAATACAAATCCGGAAGTTTCGGTTATATTGGCGGCGAGATATTCAGATCAACAGAAACTAGAATTGGGCATCAGTCGGAAGTTTACCAAACACGCAATGTTCCCTTATATCAAACATTTAGATATGGATTAAAAAATTATAAATTTGATGTTGCTGATGGTGAATATGAAGTTGAATTGCATTTTGCCGCCCCTGGTAATAAATCAACCAAAAACTTGTATGATGTTAGTACTGCAGAAGAAAAAGGTATCGAAACAAGTGAGTTTAATGTGTCTATAAACGGTGTAATGTGTATTCAGGATTTTTCACCTGCGGTTCAATATGGTGAATTAAACGCTATTCCAAAATCATTCGTAGTTCAGGTGAATAGCTCACATGGGATTAATGTTTCATTTGAACAGCATAAAGGCAAAACTTTTTTAAACGCCATAAAAATTAGAAGATTACATTAGTTTTCAATGACGCAATCTGCAAAGGATAATATTCTTCATGAGAACCATTCAAGACTAGTCATTAACAATAGTCAAAAAATATTGCTTGGATTATATCATAAATAAGTTGTACTATTAAGGCTCGTTTTTTAAATAGATTATATTGTTAATTATAGGATGCTCGAATGAAGTTTCGTTTAGATAAAGTTTCAAAAGTGGTAATAACTGTATTGTTTTTCTTTGGTTTTGCTTTTAGTAATTTGAATGCACAATCTACGAATGATAATATGTTAAAGTCATCAGTTTTGTATGATGCAGATGATGCCACTTGCTCGAAAAATGTTACCGCTGATTATTATGCTTCCGCATATAAATTATATGGCACTGCACTGCGCACGGCCCTGCATAATATTGTGAAGGGACACACAACTTTAGGTTATGCAGGTTTATATACAGCATTTCCTACAACAGATGCTAAGCCTGGTAATATCGTTTGGGATATGTATTCCGATATCCCCGGAGGAACACCGCAATACACTTATACACACGGTGTAAAAAAATGCGGCAGTTATGGTGGTGAAGGAGACTGCTACAATCGTGAGCATTCTTTCCCTGATAGCTGGCTAGGTACAACTGAACCTGCTCGTTCTGATTTGTTCCACATGATCCCAACAGATGGTTATGTTAATAATAGAAGAAGTAATTATAATTTTGGTATTGTAACAAATGCTACCTGGACTTCTTCAAATGGCAGTAAAGTTGGTTCAAGCGGAACTATAGGTTATTCCGGAACAGTGTTTGAGCCTATCAATGAGTATAAAGGTGATTTATCCCGTTCATCAATGTACATCTCAGTTCGGTATTATACTGAAGATAGTGGATTTGGCTCAAGTGATGGCACAAGCAAGTCGGACCTTATACAATGGTATGCAAATCAGTTATATGCTTGGAGTGTTCAAGATACTGTCAGCACAAAAGAGATTAATAGAAATGAAACTATTTATGGTTTTCAGCATAACCGTAATCCATTTATAGACCATCCTGAGTTTGCATCTGAAATTTGGAAAACAGATATGCTCCCTGCAATAGTTTCCGCAAAACAGATTAACCCTTCATCAGTTATTGTTGATTTCTCTCGAATTCTTGATTCAACCTCAGTATTATCAGCAGCAAATTTTGTTTGTGATAATTCACTGGGTAACCCTTCGGCGATTTCATACGGTGTTAATTATGACTTTTCAAAAGTGCAATTGTCATTTCCGGGAATAGCTCAAGGAACTAACTATGCATTGACTATCAAAAATGTTAAGAGTATCAATGGACTTGCGATGCACGATACCACTGTTTACTTCCCTAATCCTATACCTACTGGCATTCATAATGATGTGAAGGTAAATAGAGATTTTTCTTTGCAGCAAAATTACCCAAACCCATTCAATCCTTCCACAGAGATTGCATATAATGTGAATTCTCCTGGAATGGTTACTTTGAAAGTTTATGATGTTCTTGGTAATGTAGTTAAAGAATTAGTAAACAATTGGGTATCAGCTGGCTCTTACAAAGTTGCATTTGATGCTACAGCAATTAGTAGTGGTGTATATTACTATCAAATGAGACTTGGCAACAACATTGAAACCAGAAAACTGATTCTAATGAAATGATTCCTGAGTTTTGAAAACTACATTAATTTTGTGATATTTGAAAAAACCGTTCTTATGGACGGTTTTTTTTATGCATATTTGGTGTTAGTGTCCATTTATCTTATAATCTAGACCAATATCAAAAAAACATTAATAATTTATAAAATAGTATTTGAATAATTGCAACATACAACATATATTATGAATGATGTATTACAAGTTTTCTTTAAAAATAAAGTTTTACCCAAATCAGCCAATTTTTGCACAAAAATTGGCAATATATTCCATTTATGTAACTCCCAAATATTGACTTTTATGATGCCGACAGGTATCAAATTAGATCTTCTTGAAAACTTATTAATACTGCAATACTCGCATTTGTGGGCGAGTTGGCGAAGCATTCTTTATACTAAAAC
>CAIWTC010000120.1 GCA_903915485.1 uncultured Ignavibacteriales bacterium
AAAAAGTTCAAAAGTCTGGAGGCATGACACACCTCCGACTTTTCTTATCATAGATATTACAAATACACCACCCTTTGCCATAGTTCGCACATCCTTCAAATAATAATAATCCTACACAAATACCACCATCAATTAAAGTTAAAAGTGAAATCACTGCCATAGTTTTTGACAGAGTAAATGGTCGAAAATATCGGAAAAATAGGGCTATTTGGGTCAGTTTGAAAAGTGGGGAATAAAAAAAAGTGCAAAAATGTTTAATTTTCGCACTTTCTAGTGCACCCTGCGGGACTCGAACCCGCGACCTGATGATTAAGAGTCATATGCTCTACCAACTGAGCTAAGGATGCGGTGTAAAATTACGGAATTTTTTTGAGGTGCCAAAATTGAAATGGGATTTTTCTGAAATTTTCTTTTCATACTGAATAAGTATTACAAAAATCTTGGTTTTGGTTACCCCTAATTACTTCATTAAATAAATACTAATAATTAATTTATTGCTTTACTTATTTCGAAATATTCTCGATAATAAATAACAGTTTTTATTTAATTTAGAATAGGTTTACTCAATTATGAAAAAAGGAGTTCTCTCCTCAAGAATTGTCACAACACGGTATATTTATTTATTCTTGTTTTGCTGGACATCTGTGCTCGGAATATCTTTTTATTATAATTTTTCAGAAATTTACTCCAACATATATTCGCTTGCAAAAAATCAGGCTATTATGTCGTATCAAAAGGACATACTTTACAGGAGATGGAACGCAAGGAATGGCGGTGTTTATGTACCGGTTGATTCCATCAACATTCCTAACCCGTATTTGCTGGTTCCGGATAGGGATATCACGCTTTATAACGGCAAAAAATACACCCTATTAAACCCCGCTTATATGACCAGAGAAGTCTCTGAACTTGAGAATAAAGAAATAGGGATTATTGGTCACCTCTCTAGTTTGAAACCAATCCGCCCTGAGAACCATCCTGACGAGTGGGAAAAGGACGCCCTCATCTCCTTTGAAACAGGTCAGAAGGAAAAAACAGAAATTCTCAGCATTAACAATGAAAGAGTTCTCAGGTTTATTAAACCGTTCATTACAGAAAAAAGTTGTTTGAAATGCCATAGCTTTCAAGGATATAAGGAAGGTGATATAAGAGGCGGGATTTGTATAAATGTTCAGATGGAACCCTACTTCAAAATCGCAGATAAACAGCGCACTTCATTAATATTGGGTCACATGGTTTTTGGGCTTATAGGGTGCCTGGTTTTTGGTTTTGCTTTTTTACGCGTTCGTTCGGATTCAGACTCGCTTATTGAGTCAGAAAAAAAATTCCGGCAGCTATTCAATACCATAAACGACCCTATTATTGTTTTTATCTATAATTCTGCACAGCCTCACAACTCAAAGATTGTGCTTGCAAATGATACTGCTTTTGAATTCTTTAAGTACTCAAAAGAAGAATTCATAATGATGGATTTTGACAAATTATCAAATTCAGAAAAAAGCACTCACGATGGTACTTTTCAGACTAAATTAGAAAATCTTGAAAAGTTTGAGACCATTTTCTATTCTAAAGATGGAGAAGAATTATCTATTGAACTAAATCCGCATAAGTTCGTTTTTGAAGGCGAAGATGCATTGATAATTATTGTGAGGGATATTACTGCTAGGAAATTAAACGAGGAAAAAGAAAAACTCTTCACGGAAAAACTGCTCTTGATAAATTCGGATAAAGACAAACTTTTCTCAATTATCGCTCATGACCTGAGAAACCCTTTCGTGGCACTTCTTAGTGTAACAGATCTTCTTGATACACAGTGGGAAACACTCACTGAGGATGAAAAAAGAACTCTCATTTCACATATTCACAAAGCGGCGGACAACACCCACACCTTGCTTAATAACTTACTCCTTTGGGCAAGAAATCAAAAAAATATGATTGAGTTTAACCCTGAATTGATAAATCTTGATCAAATGTTAAATCAGTGCAGCAACTACTTTGAATCTATTGCAAGTAAAAAATCAATAACTATTGACATAAAAATTGCACCTGAAACAACAATCTTTGCGGATAAAAATATAATTGATATCGTATTCAGAAACCTGATTAGCAATGCATTAAAATTTACAAATCATCATGGGAAAATAGTAGTAAGCGCTGTGTGCGATAGCACTAAAACTCTAATCTGCTTTTCGGATAATGGAGTAGGCATGGACGAATCAATCATGGAGAATTTATTTAGCTTGGGGAATATTTCTTCCAGTCCGGGGACTGATCAAGAAAAAGGAACCGGTTTAGGCTTACTGCTTTCTAAAGAATTCGTTGAAAAGAACTTCGGTGTTTTTGATGTTCAGAGTAAATTGGGCGAAGGAACAAAGATTTTTGTTACGCTTCCCTCAAGTCAAATTTAGATTAAGTTAAAACAATGAATCGTGGTTGTCACCAGTCATCTATGTTACTGAGGATGTAACAAAAGCCTGAATTCATCTATTTTGAAACTTTTTTTAATATTGGTACAATCAGTATTTCCTTGACTTGCGACCTTTTTTTTATTAATTTTGCATACCATCGCTAAAAAGCGGTGGTATTTTTTTTATATCATCTAATTTATTAACTAATTAAAAGATTATGTCAGACAACGGATTTGTTTATTTAACACAGGATCGACTTCTTGAACTTGAAAAAGACATGAAGGAGATGAAAACAAACGGTCGCAAAGATATTGCTGCAAAAATTGCTGAAGCCCGTTCACACGGTGATCTTTCAGAAAATGCCGAATATGATGCTGCCAAAGAAGAACAGCTTCTTTTCGAAATGAAAATTGCTAAGTTGGAATCCGTTCTTGCCAGAGTAAGGTTGATTGAATCTTCGCAGTTCGAAAACGGTGCAATCCATATTCTTTCTAAAGTTAAAATTAGAAATACCAAGACTATGAAAGAATACAGTTACTATATGGTTTCTCCTGAAGAAGCTGATTTCAGCGCCGGAAAACTTGCAATCACCTCCCCTATCGGGAAAGGTCTTTTAGGCAGGAAAGTTGGCGAGATAGCCAAGATTCAAGTTCCTGCGGGAGTTCAAGAGTTTGAAATTTTAGAGATAAATTTATAATCTATCGACAGATAGTTTTTTTCTTTTCTATAAAGCGTTATTTTTATGATTGTACATCAGCATAAAAATAACGCTTTTGATTTTATAAGGTCTTTACATGAATTTGAATTCAAATACTTCGCACAGTAAATACATTCTCAGATGCCTTGAACTTGCACGAAAAGGAATTGGGAAAGTCAGCCCTAATCCATTTGTCGGATGCGTGATAGTAAAAAACGGAAAAGTTATTGCCGAAGGATATCACAAAGGATTCGGCGCCCCTCATGCTGAAGTTGATGCATTTCAGAATGCTGCTAACAGCGTAAAAGGTGCGGACTTATATGTTAACCTTGAGCCTTGCTCTCACCATGGGAAGACACCTCCCTGCGCGGATAAGATAATTGAGATGGGTATTAAGCGAGTTTTCATCGGAACTCAGGACCCAAATACTTTAGTTGCCGGGAATGGAATAAAAAAATTAAAGGCAGCAGGGATATCCGTTGAATCAGGAATAGAAATTGAAAAGTGCAACGAACTAAACCGTTTCTTTTTCAAACACATCACCACTGCACTCCCTTATGTTTCATTGAAAATTGCACAGACTCTTGATGGCTACATTTCCACAACCAAGAATGACTCCAAATGGATTACGGGTGAAGAATCCCGAAAACAAGTCCACATGATGAGGGCCTCGTATGATGCAGTATTGATTGGCAGGAATACCGCTTTTATAGATAACCCGGAATTAACTGTCCGTATGGTAAAGGGAAGAAACCCGAAGCGCATTGTTCTTGATACTAATTTATCGTTACCAATAAATCTTAAACTGTTTGCAAATAATTCTGACGGGAGCACAATCCTTGTTACGACTGCTGAGAAATTTATAAACTCCAAAAACAAAATAGCTTCACTAACAAAATTGAATGTTGAAATTCTAAAGGTTACAACAAATTCTGACGGGAAAATCAACTTAAAGAATTTGCTAAAAAAATTATATAAAATGAATATTGGTTCCGTGCTTGTTGAAGGCGGTGCGGGAATTTATTCTTCATTCCTGAAGGCAGATTTAGCGGATGAAATCATTTCATTCGTAGCTCCAAAAATTATTGGGCAAGGCATCAGTCCTTTCCAAGGTTTATCCATTAACAAAATTTCAGATGCATCTTCGTGGGGATTACATTCAATTAATAAATACGAGAATGATGTAATGCTCACTCTAAGGAAATAAGCAACTGATTAGTGTTGAAGAACACCTAACTACAGTTTTTTTTCAATGGCGTTTGAGCAAACTCCATCAACACCTATGCAAGCACAACATCGAAAAGTATAATCTCTGAATCCCAATTTGCATTTAAAAGTGCTTCAGTATTTTCATCAATCGTTACTGCATCACCTGCAGAAGCAATTAATTCTCCCACGCTTATTTCACCGCTGACTACTTGCAGATAAATTCCGTGACCTTCTTCTACCTTGTACAATATATTACAATCTTTTTCAATTTTAGAGATATACATTTCCGCAGATGAGTTAACATACACAGTGTTAGTTTCTCCTGAAGAAGATGCAACTTTTAATAGCTTATTAAGTTTATTCTTTTCATCAACTGAAACTTTTTCATAGTATGGAGTAAGGTTCTGTTTCTCCGGCATTATCCATATTTGAAATAGGTGCAGTGATTCAGATTCTGACGGATTAAATTCAGAGTGATAAATTCCCGTACCCGCACTCATTTTTTGAACTTCATTTTTATTAATGATTTCCGAAAAACCCATACTGTCTTCGTGTTTCAAAGAACCGTCAACCACATAAGTGATTATCTCCATATTTTTATGCGGATGAAACGGGAACCCGCCTCCGGCAGCAATATAGTCATCGTTAATAACCCGAAGCGACCCATAGTGCATACTGTCAGGATTATAATAGTCCCCGAAAGAAAAACTGTGAAAACTTTTCAGCCACGAAATGTTTGTTAGTCCCCGCTCATTAGATTTTATTATGTGTATCATTTTATTAGTTGTTAGTTGTCAATTATTATTTATTTTCTTGAAAAGTAAATATTTCTATATTAAAAATTACGATATCAAAATATAATGGTGTGATTCGCTATATATATTGAACATTCCGGAATTATTCCTGGAGTCCTTTTCCCAATTTCTTGAGAAGTACGCTTAATTGTTCAATTTCTGAATCATTTAGAACCGAAGCAAAACGGGCAACATCCTCGGCATGTTTGATAAAAGTTGCTTCGAATAGACTCAGCCCTTTTTCGGTAAGTTCTATAGATATTTTGCGCCTGTCAGCTGTTGAATGAATTCTTCTGACCAAATCATTTTTTTCAAGATTATCCACGACCAAGGTCATGTTTCCGCCTGAAACAAGCTGTTTTTTGCAGAGATTTCCAATAGTCATGGGACCGAGATGCCCCAATGTCTCTAAAACGCCAAACTGTGACTCAGTTAAGCCAAAACTGCGGATACTCTCATTCGTTTTTTTGTTGAAAGTAGAAGCAGCCCTAGCTAGCTTTACCCACATCGTTAGTGCCGCATCTATTTTTTTGCCGTAT